>CALIBP010000001.1 GCA_938048165.1 uncultured Alphaproteobacteria bacterium
GCAAAGAAATAGACTCAGGAGACTGAATTATGGCTCATAAAAAAGCAGGTGGTAGCTCCCGCAACGGTCGCGACACAGAAGGTCGCCGACTCGGCTTGAAAAAATTTGGCGGCCAGGTCGTTATTCCGGGTAATATCATTCTTCGCCAGCGTGGCACCAAGTATCACCCCGGAGAAAATGTCGGGATTGGTCGGGATCACACGATCTTTGCTACTTCCGAAGGCCGGGTGACCTTTGCCCGCAAGGCACAGGGACGGGTTTATGTGTCGGTGGAGCCGAACGCCTGACCGACCTTCCATAGGCTGCTGCGGCAGCAGGTTTTGGGGGGAATAGTAATATTCCCCCTTTTTATTTATAGAATGTGGGCCAGCTAGACAGGCCAATGCCATGAAATTCCTTGATCAAGCCAAGATATATCTGCGCTCCGGTGATGGTGGTGACGGCTGCGTTGGATTTCGGCGCGAAAAATATGTTGAATTCGGCGGACCTGATGGCGGTGATGGCGGCAGAGGCGGCAACGTCGTTGCAGAAATCGCCGAAGGCTTGAACACGCTTATTGATTTTCGCTATCGGCAGCATTTCAAAGCAGAGCGCGGGATCAATGGCAGTGGTGGCAATCGAACCGGCGCGACCGGCAAGGACGCGGTCCTGCGAGTGCCACCCGGCACCCAGATTTACGAAGAAGATAACGAAACACTGATCGCGGACCTGACCGAAGACAATCCACGTGTCGTTCTGTGCCGTGGCGGCAATGGCGGGCGCGGCAATGCCCGTTTCAAAACCTCGACCAATCAGGCACCGCGCCGTGCCGACTCTGGCCAACCGGGTGAGGAATATTATGTGTGGCTGCGGTTAAAACTGATCGCCGATGTCGGACTGGTCGGTCTGCCCAATGCCGGAAAATCGACATTTCTGTCAGTCGTGTCACGCGCCACGCCCAAAATCGCTGATTATCCCTTCACCACCCTGTTCCCCAACCTCGGTGTTGTCACGATCGATGACACGTCGTTTGTCATTGCTGATATTCCCGGCCTGATCGAAGGCGCCCATGAGGGAACCGGTCTAGGTACGAGATTCCTTGGCCATGTTGAGCGCTGTGGCGCCCTGCTGCATCTTATCGACGGCACCGCGGAAGATGTCGTCACGAGCTGGCGTACGGTGAGAAAAGAACTTGCCGCCTATGGCAATGGTCTCGATGAGAAAGACGAGATTGTTGCGCTCAACAAAACCGATGCCATGTCAGAGGATGAAATTGCCGAAAAACAACAGGCTCTCATGGACGCCGGTGCTGTGAACATCATGCAGCTGTCTGGCGTCGCGCGCACCGGCATTGAGGATGTCTTGCGTCGTTTGCGGCCTTTTGTCGATACCAACCGTCTCGGCGACAGTGATCCAGAGGAAAAAAAGGTCTGGACGCCATGACTGAGGATAGCTTGAAGTCCCTGTCATCAGCCAAACGGCTTATCATCAAGATCGGAACTGCCCTGCTAACCACGAACAAAGCCGGAGAGCTCAATCATGATTGGCTCGCCGCCCTCGCCGATGACATTGCCACGTATAAACAAAACCGTGCCGAGGTCATTGTCGTCTCTTCCGGTGCTGTTGCCGTTGGTAGACAGGCCCTCGGGCTGGCCGATGGGCCCTTGCGCCTCGAAGAAAAACAGGCTGCCGCAGCGGCTGGCCAGATCGGGCTGTTTCACGCCTGGCAAGAAGCTTTTGCGCGCCATGAAATGCGCACGGCGCAAATTCTGCTGACCCCCGGCGATACTGAAGAACGGCGACGGCATTTAAACGCCCGCAATACCATCGAGACATTGCTTTCGCTTGGAGCCGTGCCGGTTATCAATGAAAATGACACAGTCGCCACTGAGGAAATTCGGTTCGGCGACAATGACCGGCTGGCAGCCCGGGTCGCCCAGATGATTGGGGCTGACGCGCTGGTCCTGTTATCCGATATCGACGGGCTCTACTCAGCAGACCCCCGTCACGACAAGAAAGCCGCGTTCATCGCTGAAGTCGCTGAGATCACCGCTGACATCGAAGCCATGGCTGGTGAAGCGGCCCCCGGCAATTCTTCCGGTGGCATGGTCACCAAGATTGAGGCGGCCAAAATTGCAACGCGAGCCGGTTGTGCGGTCGTGATTGCTGACGGCAAAGAACATCACAGTCTTGCGGCCATTGATGGCGGCAAACGCTGCACCTGGTTCCACGCCACCGCAACACCGTCAACCGCCCGGAAGCGCTGGATTGCGGGTGCCTTGACCCCCAGCGGCGTCCTGACAATCGATGACGGTGCGGTCAGAGCGCTTAGCAGTGGCAAGAGTCTTCTGCCAGCCGGCGTTGTGTCGATCTCAGGGGATTTCGAACGCGGCGATGCTGTGATCGTCCAAAATAAAACGGGCGACAGGATCGGCTGTGGTCTTATTGCCTATTCTTCAAAGGACGCCACATTAATCGCAAGCCATAAAACCGGTGAAATTGAAGCATTGCTCGGCTACCGTGGTCGGGATGAGATGATGCATCGCGATGACCTGGTGATTGACGGATAGAGAAAAACGATGAGCGACACGACCAACGGCGAAACCAGTTTCGAAGATAGCGACGCGCTGCATGAAGCGATGATTGCACTAGGCGTATCGGCCCGGAATGCCGTCCAGGAACTATCGACCGTTCCAACTGAGTCCAAGAACAAGGCGTTAAACGAGGCCGCAGCCGCAATCCGGAATGCCAGCGAAACGCTAAAAGCCGCAAACGCTTTAGACATGGACGCCGCCAAGGAAAAGGGTATTTCCGGGGCCATGCTGGACCGGCTTTTACTCGATGATTCTCGGATCGAAGCCATGGCCAAGGGGCTCGAAGATATTGCCAAGCTGGACGATCCCGTAGGCTCGATCCTGGCGGAATGGGATCGTCCAAACG
>CALIBP010000002.1 GCA_938048165.1 uncultured Alphaproteobacteria bacterium
AACACTGAGATATTGCCAATCCGCTAGCGGATCACAAACCATGCCCTGCCAGTCAAACGGTCTGGAGTCCGCTTCCGGCCGGGATTGCAAAACCGCGGCTTTGACGAGATCTTCGCAATCCTTGGCAATATCACGCCACCCAGCGCCAGCGCGATACCATTCCAGCATCGTAAATTCAGGATGATGGGTGCTGGACCGCTCGCCATTGCGCCACACCCGTGCCAGCTGGAAAATCTTTTCCATCCCACCCGTCAGGAGTTTTTTCATCGCAAATTCAGGGGACGTGTGAAGGTAAAGCGTCCGGGCATTCGCTTCTTCGAAAGGCTCGAAGAGCTCCGTCGCAAACGCGCTGAGATATGGCTCCATTCCAGGGGAAACCTGTAGCGCCGGTGTTTCAACTTCAACAAACCCGTGCTCGGTAAAAAATTGTCGGATCGTCACCGCCACCTGATTCCTGACCTTCAATGCCGGTAAACGCTCCGCCAGGACCTCTCTCTGCCACCAGCGTTTGGGGTCAGAGCGACCGGGGGATTGCTTACCGGTTGAGGGGGTGTCATTCATGGCACTATTCCAGACTATTTGCCCCAGACCTCGTTTCTGGTGGCAGGAAATTTGCGGAGTACACACCATGAAGGCGGCCAGAAATCTTGTCCAGAGGTTGCAACCTCAAGCCATCACATCACCGGATGATTTGCTAGAAACGGGTCTCATCCCGCCCGATCATTTGGCCGCTATAACCGAGGCCAGCGCGACGCTGCCAGTCAGCATTACCTCTCATATTGCCAAGTTGATCAACAGCACTTCACTTGATGGTCCGGTTGCCAAACAGTTCGTCCCAACAGCGCGGGAGAACGACAAACAAGTCGATGAGCTCGTAGATCCTATTGGCGACATCCCGCACAGCCCTGTTGCCGGCATCATTCACCGCTATCCGGACCGCGTCTTGCTAACGCCGGTACTCACCTGCCCGGTCTATTGTCGCTTCTGTTTCCGTCGCGAGGCCGTTGGCGATGGCTTACTCGCTGCAGGAGAGTTGGACGCCGCCCTCGCTTATATTCGAGATCACACCGAGATTTGGGAGGTCATTCTGTCAGGGGGAGACCCTTTAATCATGTCTCCACGACGGTTGGCACAAATTATCGATGCCCTGGACGAAATCGATCATGTTTCAGTTATACGAATTCACACCCGTGTCCCGGTTGTCGACCCAAAGCGCGTTACGACCTCGTTAGTCACCGCTTTAAAACGCAAAACACCGGTTTTCATCGTGCTGCACTGTAATCACGCCGACGAGCTGGTCAGCGAAGCCGAACAGGCTATCGCAACTCTCGTAGATCACGGCTTCCCGATGCTCAGCCAATCGGTCCTCCTCAAGGGAATCAACGATGATCCCGAAATATTGGCTGCGTTGATGAAAAAACTCGTAAGGAGCCGCGTAAAACCCTACTACCTGCATCACGGCGATAAAGCACAGGGAACCAGCCATTTTCGGACAACACTTGCCGCCGGCCGCGCCATTGTGAACAGATTGCGCGGTCGAGTTTCAGGTCTTTGCCAGCCGACTTACATGCTCGATATCCCCGGCGGCCATGGCAAAGTCCCGGCAGGTTCGGATTATTTGCAGGTGACAGATGGCGGTGATTGGATGGTGACGGACTGGCAAGACAACACCCATAAATACCGAGATTAACCCGAAATAATAGAGTGCGTTGAAACCCGGTGGGCAACCTGCTAATTTCCAGCGCCCAAACAACCCTGTATGTGACAAGGATAGAAATTCCATGAAGGTTCTGGCCAACACGCTCAGACCCGGTCATGCCATCGAGCATGACGGCAAAAAATATGTCGTGGTCAAATACGAGCTCATCCTGCCTGGTAAGGGCAACGCATTTATTGCTGTCGACATGCGGGATGCAATTTCTGGTGTCAAAACAAATGAACGTTTCCGGACTCAGGAAACCGTCGAAAAACTGATGACATCGGAGAAAACCTGCACGATGTTGTTTGCTGAAGGTGATCAGATCAATCTGATGGATTCAGAGACCTTTGATCAGTTCGCGGTCTCGATCGACATGGCGGGTGACGCCGGCGTCTTCCTGACGGACGGTATGGAAGTCACGGTTGAGACAGTCGACGACGTACCAGTTGGCGTAAGGTTGCCACAGCACGTCACCCTTGAAATCACCGAGGCCGATGCCGTTGTCAAAGGCCAGACCGCCTCCTCTTCCTATAAACCGGCCGTATTGGAAAATGGCGTAAAGACACTGGTTCCACCGCATATCGCTGCTGGCACCCGCGTTGTTATCAACACGGCAGACGCCACCTATGTAGAGCGAGCGAAGGACTGATAATCCAAAAGCCGGGCAATCACGCCCAGCAATCGAGAAAAGGCGCCTACCTCTATGTGGCCAGCAATAATAAACGTCATGGACAGCGCTGCGCGAAAAGCGGCTCGAAGTCTGTTGCACGATTTTGGCGAAGTCGAACAGCTACAGGTCTCCCGTAAGGGTCCTGCGGATTTCGTCTCGGAAGCAGATCGCCGGGCCGAGCAGATTATCAAATCCGAACTCAACAAAGCCCGCCCCGGGTTTTCCATGCTGCTTGAGGAAGAAGGCACCGTTGGTTCAGCATATGCCGCTGACCGATGGATCGTTGATCCGCTCGACGGTACGACAAATTTTCTCCATGGCATTCCCCATTTCGCGATTTCAATCGCCCACGAACAAAACGGTGAGTTGGTCGCCGGAATGGTCTACGACCCGACCCGCGACGAGACCTTCTGGGCCGTAAAAGGCGCTGGATGTTTTCTAGGCAACACGCGGCTCCGCGTGTCTGCACGTGACAGTCTAGACATTGCTATTCTCGCGACCGGGGTCCCGTTCGGCAACCGTCCCGGCAAAGAGGAAATGCGGGCTGCATTAGTTCCCGTTATGGATCGAACAGCCGGCCTGAGGAGATTCGGCGCAGCCTCTCTCGACCTGGCCTATGTTGCGGCAGGCCGGTATGACGCGTTTTGGGAAATTGGCCTTGCCCCATGGGATGTCGCCGCTGGTATCGTTTTGATTCGCGAAGCAGGTGGTCTGGTAAGTGAGCTCGACGGTCGAGCAGATCCTCTAAACGGTGGCACTATCCTCGCGGCAAACAGCGCATTATATGACCCTGTCGGCAAAATGTTGCGCGATGCCATACGCGGCAAACGCTAACAATACCCACAATCAGCACCTTAGGCTAAGTTGTTGTGGCGAGAACCGCGCTGCGCTAGATTAATGAACGATTTTACCTTACTGGTTAAACAGGTTACCGGGGAATGAAAGACAGGCCCGATCAGTCGGGATACTGTTGATCATGGAGATCTATGACAGCGTTTAATCCAATCAAGCTCATCTATTTCATCACTTTTTTTGTTGCAGGGACCAGCACAGCTGCCACGGCCCAGCAATTCCTGGGTGGTAACGGCCAATCTAATGTCGTCGTTGATTACAGCGTTATCGACGATCTCGGGCGGTCGCCAACCGTCCCTCAGCTGCTCCTGGGCGTTCCGGGAACCGCTTCCGTCCCCGGCAATCAGCCTGCGATCTCCATGCCAAAGTTCCCGGTCATTTCAAATGGACGATCATCGGCCAATTCCAGTGGCATCGTGCTACGACCACCCAAGGCCATGCGGAAGCGCGCTACACCGAAAAGACCGAAAGCACGGAAGGCGGCACGTACAGTCACCCGAACCGCGCGACGGGCACCCAGCATAGAGACAGCACCCCGTC
>CALIBP010000003.1 GCA_938048165.1 uncultured Alphaproteobacteria bacterium
CTTCCCCCCGATGAATTCTTAACAAAGTGTTATTCAAACGTTATGCCAGTCAGGTTAATCTCCTAAAAACAATGACTTAACGACTTTTCGCAAATTCGGGCGCGATAACTGTCAAATATCGCGACCGTTGAAATATTAACCTTAAGATCCGTTAACGCGCGGATTCCTGTTAGGTTAGCGTGTTGGGTCGCAGGTGTTCTGCTCACCGACATTTATTGTGATGGCGGCTGACGCCGAAGCTTGTCGAGTTCGCGTCGCAAGGTGGTTGCCAGATCGTGTTTTTCATGGGGCGCGAGGAAGCTGCCGATTTCCAACACCTTGCCGTGGCTGCGCAGCATCAAGGCGCTTTGCGGTGTTGTTGGCTCCTCGAGATCAATCTTTAGCCAATAGGTTTGAAACGACCATTTCTGACGCCGCCCGGTATGGCCGACTCGCTCAACAACAAGCTTGTTATCCGTTAGTTTGATGGTTTCGTAGCGTCTGGCATCGCGGTAGTTAATTTTAAAAGCGACATAGACCAGGACCACATCGAGTCCGACAAAACCGAAGACAGGCCAGGCACCGGCCATCAGAAAAGCAACACCCGCGGTAAAGCCAATGACACCGACGACCGCCATTAAAAGGCGAAACCCCCTCGGCCCCAGGCTGGTGTGTGGTTGTAACACTGCATCGAATCTGACGGGGGGTGTTTCGTCTAAATCGAGCTCATCCGTATATGTTTGTGCATCCCTGTTCATGGCTTTTAGATTACCGAGACTCTTTGGCGGCGCAACAACTATCAAAGTAAACAAACATGGTTAATGGTTAACGGGATGAACCGTTCGCTGGATTGGGGTAAAAGAAACGCATGGTTATGAAACGCGCGAATATTGAAGAGTTTTACCGCCGTCTGGCGAAGGCTGACCCTGAGCCCAAAGGGGAGCTCGACTATGTCAATGTGTACACCTTGCTGGTTGCGGTCGTGTTATCCGCGCAGGCGACAGACGTTGGCGTAAACCGGGCGACAAAAGAGCTTTTTAAAATTGTCGATACGCCGAAAAAAATGGTGAAGCTCGGTGAAAAGAAACTCACCAGCCATATCAAAACAATTGGGCTGTATCGGACCAAAGCCAAGAATGTCATTCGATTAAGTGAAATGCTCATCGCTAATCATAACAGCGAAGTGCCGCGAGATCGCGATGCGCTGGTCAAGCTGCCGGGTGTCGGTCGCAAGACGGCAAATGTTGTACTCAATATAGCGTTTGGTGAGCCGACGATTGCGGTTGATACCCATATTTTCCGCATCGGGAATCGAACCGGCATTGCCCCGGGCAAAAATGTCGATGTCGTCGAGCAGGGATTTTTAAAACGAACACCCAAAGCCTATATGCTTCATGCCCATCACTGGCTGATCCTGCATGGACGATATGTGTGCAAGGCGAGAAAACCGGAATGCCCTGACTGTATCGTCGCGGATCTATGCCAATTCAAAGCCAAGACAACAGTTACAACGTAGAAATGATCTGCGGGTGTTAGCTTGTCGCCTTTGTGACAAATTTATGGCGGAGCGCGTTTAGACAGTTTGCGACCGGGGTGCTGGGCCCCTGAGGCGTTCGGGCTTCGATATAGGTCACCTGTGATTGCGTCGTATCATCAGAACCTTTGGGGGGGTAAAAATACAAATCCAGCAGGCAGGTCTCGTTGCGATAGCGCCATATCTCGGCTGGAGCGTCTCGACGTTTGAAACGCGGTGTCCCAAGCAGCTTTAAAAGCGCGTCTTTCTTTTGACCAATCAGCTTGTTCGCTGACAAAGGGGTCAAATCCTTGCGCTCGTTTTGGGGCGTGCGCGCGGCTGTTTGTTCGTCCTGGGCGTTTGAAGGCCGATCTGAAGAGATTTCGGGCGTATCCGTTGTCGGGGGTTGCTCGACAGCAACGCAGGCGGACAAAGATAGGGCGACGCCTATCATTAATAAACGCATCAGCTTAGCGATCTGAAAGACAGTAAAGCGAATAAGGTTGGCCTATTCCGCATCCGGGATAATTTCGATCTCGCCGGAAATTTCACCACCACGCTCTACTTCCATCTGACTCGCGCGCACCTTGCCTGTCACCCGGCCGGTTGATCGAATAATCAAAAGTTTGCGGGCGGTGATATTGCCTTCAAAGGTCCCGCTAATTTCCGCAATCTCAATTTCTGCCTCGCCCTTAAAAGTTCCTGATTCAGAAATTTCGATCTCGCGACAATCTTTCATGTTGGCCTCAACCCGGCCTTCCACGACGAGTTTTTCACAATCACTGATTTCGCCATTGAGGGCAATCTCTCGACCAACGATCAGTTTTTTGCTATCACCGTAACTTCCCACAGAACGGTCTTCTGCTGGTGATCCGGAATATTCCCGGGCGCGTCGTACGATCGCCGGGCGGGCGCCTTCCATGCGTGATGGCATAATTGGGGCTGCGGTTTCTCCGGGAGGACCGTTTGGCGTGGTAACACCACTCTTTGTTGCCTGATCATCTGGGTTTTTGGGGAGCATTTGTTTGATCCTTTTCGACGTAGGGACTTATTTGTTTGCCACGGGTGCAGAAATGTTGCCGCCAATTATGGCATCTTTATAGGGAATTCTCTCAAAGATATGGAGCATATAGGCCGCCGCAACAACCGGCATAAACCAATTTACCACCGGAATCGTGAGAAGCGATGTGATAATCATGCCGACGATGCAAAGCTGGCTTCGATGCTGCCGCCAGATTTTGCGCACGGCATCTGGCTCCAGCCGTCGTAAGGCGACCAGCTCAAAATATTCCCGCCCCAAGAGATATCCATTGAGTCCGATGAAAACAAAAATATTTATGACGGGAATAAAAAATAAGGGCAGGAAAAGCAGATTCAGGGCAACGACAACACTGGTGTATCTCAATCCAATAAGCACTGCTTCTGAAACCGATTGTGGCCGCGGTGGCGGCAAGTTGGGGTAGTGTTTTTTCTCAACGGCCCGCGCGATTTTTTCCAGCATCAGTGAGACCACAAAGACCATTGCTCCGGGAAACAGCAAAAACGCGACAACGACGGCCGTTGCCCCACCAACGAAATCAACGATCCACTCCAGCCACCCGATGCCGAAAAAACGGGTCGAAACGATCAGCCACCAGGTGAAAGACAGCAAAAGGACAAAAATACCGATGGCGTAGAGCAGCGCACGGCCCATCACACTTCGGAAGTCTGGATCGGGCGTTTGCCCGATTGCCTTAAAGAAAGAGGATATCATTTGACCATTATAGCGCGGCTGGTACGGGAATAGGAACGAAAACGGAATTGGCTCTTGGCGGATTCGACGCGGTGACTATACTCGCCGCGCTGAATGTCGGAAGGAAAATAAATGACCAACGCGCGCTATAATGTAATCGGTGTCGGCAACGCCATCGTGGATGTGATTTCTGCGGCTCCGGAAACGCTTCTCCAGGAGCTTGGGCTCGATAAAGGCGTCATGACGCTGATCGATGGCGAACGAGGCGAAGAGCTCTATGCGGCAATGGGTGCCAAGGTCGAAACTTCCGGCGGCTCGGCAGCGAATACGCTGGCTGGCATCGCGTCCTTGGGTGGGACCGGTGCTTATATCGGTAAGGTCAAGGATGACGCGCTGGGCCGGGTTTTCCGCGACGACCTCATGAAAATCGGCGTTGATTATCGCACAGCCCTTGGCGCCGAGGGTCCGCCTACCGCCCGCTGTCTGATTTTTGTTACCTCCGATGCCGAGCGCACGATGCAGACCTGTCTCGGCATTTCGGTTGAGCTGGGTCAGGACGACATTGAGAAAGAAGCCATTGAAGCTGCTGAAATAACCTATCTCGAGGGGTATTTGTTTGATCCGCCGGAAGCCAAGAAGGCTTTTGTAAAGGCTGCGGAGCATGCCCATGCTGCTAATCGCAAGGTCGCCTTGTCTCTGTCTGATGCATTTTGTGTTGAACGGCACCGGGCGGAATTTATGCACCTCATCTCAGGGCATGTTGATATTCTGTTTGCCAATGAAGCAGAGATCACCTCGCTTTTTGAGGTGGGGACATTCGACGAAGCGGTGAAGTTAACCGCCGGGCATTGCGAGATCGCGGCTCTTACCCAGGGTGCAAAGGGTTGTGTCGTTGTGGAAGAAGGGGCGATGCACGAAGTCGTGGCAAAACCGGTCGATAACGTTGTTGATACGACAGGCGCCGGCGATCTGTTTGCGGCGGGTTTCCTGTATGGGCTGACCAGAGGCTTCGAGCTTCCCAATTGTGGGGCGATTGGGTCCTTGGCGGCGGCAGAAGTCATCAGCCATTATGGCGCGCGGCCCGAAACCCCACTGTCTGATTTGCTGGCCGCGAGCGGTCTTTGACCTCTTAATTGAACCTCGCCCTGACTCACCGATACCCCTATCATTGTTGGTGTTCTTTTTAATAAAGGGTAATCACCCTGAAGGCATGCGGTGAGCGCTGAAAAAGTTTGTGTCGTTGGATCCGGTCCGGCCGGGGCGACGGCGGCATATTTTTTGTGGCAGGCAGGATTTGATGTAACAGTCCTCGATGGCGGGTTGGGGCCGGAGCCTGAAGTCGCTGCGGATATCGCCGACTGGCACGAAAGCCAGAACGATGAAAATCTTGTCCGCGCCGTGGGCGCCCGCGCCGCAAACAGCTCGCTTAAAAAACCAGACCTTGCGGAAAAATTATTTCTTGGTTCAGGTTTTGTCTATCGCGATACCGACCGTGTTTTGCTGGAAACTGTCGAGGGCGCAGATATTCGTACTTCGCTGGCCCTGGGCGGGTTGAGCAATGTATGGGGGGCGGCGGCATTGCCTGTAGCTTCCCGGGATACCGTCGGCTGGCCCGTCACCCAAAATGATTTGGCGCCTTACTATGAGAGGCTCGGCGAGATCGTTGATATCAGCGGCGAACAAGACGGGTTAAGCGCGGCGTTTGGCGGTAATGTGTCGACGCCGGCGTTTCCCCTCGGTCAGCAAGGGGGCGCTCTTCTCAAAAGTTTAGCCGATTACCATGACGCCCTTGCCAAGCGCGGGATAACGTTTGGCCGCGCGCGTGTGGCTGTCGGCAACAAATATTCGTATCAGTCAGAAGGCTGCGTTTCCTGTGGTCACTGTATGATCGGATGTCCGCATCGGGCGATTTTCAATGCCGCTTTTGTCATTGAATCCCTGCAAGGGCGAGACCGTTTTACCTATCGCAGGGGCTGTGTCGTTGGACGGGTGGCGGAAGAGCAACAAAGCGTCCGGGTGTTAGGCCGAGGCCTCGCGGATGATGCGCCGTTTGACGAGACGTTTGACCGTGTGTTTGTCGCTGCTGGTACTGTATCGACCACGGCAATTATCGCCCGTTCTGTTCCGGGTCGCGGGACGCCGATACAGCTGCGTGACAGCCAGCTTTTTGTCTTTCCGCTGATGCGGTTTCGCGGCATTCAAAACCCGGCGATTGAGAAAACGAACCGTCTTGCCCAGGCTTTTATAGAGATAGATGATCCTTCTGTCTGTGATCGTCTCGTGCATCTCCAGGCCTATGGCTACAACGATGTTTTTATGGAGGCGGTTAAGGCAAAGCTTGGTCCGGTCAAAACCATTGCCCCTTTCGCAATCAATCTTCTGGCGCGACATGTGATGATCCTTCAGGGTTTTTTGCATTCCGATTATTCCGGCACCGTCGAATTGTCCCTCACCCGGTCGGGAAAAATTCAATTGACGGGGAACCCGAATGAGCAAGCACGGAAAATTGCTCGCCAGACACAAAAGCAGGTCATGCGCTCTCGGCGCGGTTTTGGCGGCATGCCTGTGCCCGGACAGATGCTGGTGCCGCCGCCCGGTGCCAGTCGCCATCTCGGCGCGAGCCTGCCCATGCGCGCCTCACCATCTGGCCATGAGACTGACACACTGGGTCGTCCCGCTGGACTTTCCCGTGTTCATGCAGTGGATGCGAGCGTATTGCCGTCAATTCCCGCGAGCACGATCACCTATTCGGCGATGGCAAATGCGGCGCGCATTGTTGATCAGGCGGCCCGTCTATCGGACAGCGCGATATGAAAAATTGCGCCCTCACCGGAGCCAATGGATATCTCGGCAGCGCTATAGCGGACTCTCTAAGGTCGAGCGGTTGGACAACTACCGCTTTGGTCCGCGCGCCTGAAAAGTATGATGGGGCTGCACATCGCTTTGTCTTGGGCGAAGCGATCGATCCAAAGGCGCTGTCTGATATCGATGTTCTGATCCATTGCGCTTGGGATTTTTCACCTGGTGGGCGCGACGATTATTTTCAGGTTAATGTCGATGGTACGCGGATGCTGTTCGATGCCGCGCAAGAGACGGGTGTTGAAAAAATAATTTTTATCTCGTCGATGAGCGCCCATCCCGGCTGTCGTTCGAATTATGGACAGGCAAAGCTCACAATCGAAGAGGTGACGCTCAATCTAGGGGGCGCTGTGATACGGCCGGGCCTCGTATGGGGTGGCTCCGGATCAGGGCTGCACGGGGCAATAGAGACTGCGACCCGACGGCTGTCTGTGGTTCCGGTCTTGGCGGGGGATCTACACAGTCTTTATATGTGCCATGTTGAAGACCTCGCGAATTTTTTGCAGGACCTCGTGGGACAACAGGATTTTGCAGCGGCTCTATATGTTGCGGCCGAGAAATCCCCATGGTCAATGCGCGACCTTGCTGCCCGAATTGCCGTGGCATCTGGCAGGAAACGACTGTTTCTGCCGATTCACTGGCGACTGATCTGGGGCGCGCTTCGCAGCCTGGAGGCTATCGGGTTAAAGCTGCCATTTCGAAGCGATAGTGTTCTGGGCCTGACAAAAGGCGGGGTGCTTCCAGACGTTGAGACCTATTGTGATGGCTTTCGCCCCTATGACCCGTCAAACCCGTTGTCGAAATGACCAGTCGTACAAAAGTCGAAAGCTGGAAAGAAGCCCTGACGGTTTATTGGGATCGTCGTCAGCTTGTCATTTTTCTGATGGGTTTTTCGAGTGGCTTGCCGCTTTTGCTCGGTTTTTCGACTCTGTCATGGTGGCTGTCCGGTGAAAATCTGCCCAAAACCGTTATTACCGGCCTGCTGGTTGTTGCGACTCCCTATTCTTTCAAGTTTCTCTGGGCACCTGTTCTCGATCAGGTTCGTCTGCCATTCCTCACTAAATGGTTGGGGCAACGACGAGGCTGGTTGTTGGTTATTCAGATCTTATTGATGGCCTCCATCGTTGCGTTGGGAGCGAGCGATCCCAAACAGGGCCTCGCCTATATGGCGGCAACCGCTTTCACGGTCGCGTTTTTTTCCGCCAGCCAGGATATTGTTGTCGATGCCTACCGGATCGAAATTCTTAAAGAGTTTGAGCAGGGAGCTGGTGCGGCGGCCACCCAAGCGGGATACCGGGTTGGCTTGCTGGTCGCGGGAGCGGCGCCGTTAGCGCTTTCTGACTTTATTTCCTGGTTCTGGGTCTATTCTCTGATGGCTCTTCTTGTCCTGATCGGGATCGGTGCAACCTTACTGGCTACTGAACCGTCCAAGGCCAACGTTGAGACGAAAATTGCCGGTGCGCCGAAGATTAGTTTTTTGATCCAAATTCGGGAAAGCGTCATCGCCCCCTTTACGGATTTTTGTTCCCGGCGGGGTTGGGTTTGGGTCCTCGTCTTTGTCCTTCTGTATAAATATGGCGATGCCATAGCGGGCGCGCTTTTTAATCCATTCTTCCGTGAACTAGGATTCTCGGGCACCCAGGTTGCCCTGATCGTCAAGACTTACGGTGTTCCGATGACGATGGCCGGCGTCCTTGTTGGCGGGCTGGTTGTTGCGCGCATCGGTATATTCGCAGCGTTGCTGCTCGGCGGCATCCTCCAGGCTGTGACGAATCTGTTATTTGTCTGGCTTGCTGCTGATCCGACAATGGCGACGGAAACCGGCCTGTTTATGGCGATCGCTGCAGATAATTTTACAGGTGGGCTGGGGTCAACGGCTTTTGTCGCCTTTCTGTCGGCGCTGTGTAATTTACGTTTTACGGCGACGCAATTTGCTTTGTTCACATCCTTGATGGCTTTGGGAAGGACCTATATGGCCGTGCCATCTGGTTGGCTGGTAGATGAGATTGGCTGGATCAACTTTTT
>CALIBP010000004.1 GCA_938048165.1 uncultured Alphaproteobacteria bacterium
GCCGTCCCATCCATTTTGCCACGAAGCTCGTAGCGTCTAACGAATTTTCGGTTGGCTTCAAATCGCTCTTCCCATTTCAGCTTTACCGGCGTCCCCGCCACAGTCGCATCACCGTCAAGGAGGAGTCTTGAACCATCAACCTGAAGATCAAAATTCCCACCGCTAATCGGCTTCCCTAATGGCGATTGAGGCAAGAGTGCATTAACAATCCGCGACTTTGCCCCAATTCTGACGTTAGAAAGTTCCAACGCACCAGATAGCGGAAACTTGAAATTCAGGTCAGTTTCCGACCAACCTTTCACCGTACTCGAACCAATGCCGAATTTGGATACTAATTGCAGTGGCTTGTTGTTCGCTATTGTAAGCGCCGTCTTGAGCGGCCCGGATACTCGCACGTCAATATTTGCGTGCTCCTTATCAGTGTCCAATCCTAGTAAACGCACCTGACCTGAAACCACGCTTAGATCTTGCATGACTCCCGATGCGATTGATGCGACAAAACGGTCCTTGGCAAATACTGCTGTGGCCTCAACCTTCTCCACGTTGGGGAAGTTTTCGTTATAACGAATAGTCGTGTTTCTCAGCCGTAACTTCCCAGCAAACGAATCCACTAGAATGTCAGATTTATTTGTATCGGGTATTCGAACAGAAATTGATGCCTGGGCGTTTTCCACCTGCCCCTGCCGCATGTTTCCTAAAACCCATTTGCGAGCAACTTGGCCGAAACCAATTGGCCAAAAATCCTTAAGACGGGCCAGCTGGAGACTTTTTACGCCGGCGCGTCCAACAATCGTCGCCTGACCGCCTACGCCGATGACTGACCCAGAAAGCGAGATTGTAGGACCGCCGATGTTAAGATCAAATCGTTCTATGTCGAGCGAGGCCGGGTTGTTTTCATACCTTGCCTTGAAATCCATTTGCTGTATCGGGACGTCCTTTGCCCAAAGGTTACCTTTTTCAAGGTGGCCAGAGCCCCCGGTGAGGGCAAACTTCGCGTTTTGAACATCGCCATCAAGGGTAATGCGTGTCGCCATATCCCCACTCACTGCCACGCGGATCGACTTCAAAATATCTAGTCCAGGGAAGGTTGCTGCCAATCGATCAATTGGAAATTTCTCAATTGCCAGATCGACACCAACGACTTGCTCTCCAGAACGCAAACTAGCTTTTGCAACAAGGCGGGCAGATTTCCCTGCAGCATCGATATCGGAAAATAACGAGGCCCGGATTTCATCGTCATCGCGGATCACGACGAAATCAGCCTGCGGCGCGCCCCAGTTAATGCCTGTAACGCGATCATCCACAACCAGCCGGGCATCGAGAATACTGACCTGCTTGAGATAGCGAAGAACACCTTTCTCCTTCGTTGGAGCACTAAGCGCGGCGAGTAATCCGCCCAGCGTGTCTGTTGGTAAGTTCGTCGTTTCTTCCAGCGTTAAAGCGAAATTGCCATTCTCGCTACGAACCACCTGCAAACGCGGACCAATCAGATCTAGATTGGTTGGTGCGACAACTCCCTGTAATAATGCCCGCAGACTAAAACTGACCGACATCTCCGGAATTCTGGCAATCGTTGCACCGTCAACGCCAGCAATCCTGGTTCCCATAACCCGGATATCAAGCGTTCGTTCCCACCCTGCCCAGGCGAGATTCGTTCCCTGGACAGAAACCCGAACCGGGCGAACCATGTCATTAAGAGCGGCCTCAACATGGCTTGTTAGAAAATTCAGGGGTACCGGCCCCTGCGATAAACGCCAGGTTGCAACACCGGTGAGCAGGAGAAGTGCCAGCGCCGTTAGGGCAGCGACCTCACATAAAATCCGGGTACAACGTCCTAGCATTTAACTCAACAGTTTCGTTTCGTGCACCGCTTGACCGGCACATCACCTTGCCGCAGTGTGCGGCAAAATCGAGTCGGATGGAACGTAACAATTGGTGGATAAGACAGAAAAAGGAATTGAACTTACCAATCCGTTGCCACTTCCGGGCAATTTAGATGCGGTTGTTTCTGGATGGGAGCGCTGGCGTGATGTCGCCGACCGCAACGATGACGATGAACACAGGTCCTTTATTTCCAGCTGCTCCAGTGATGCCGCGTTAAAACCACTGCTGGATGGCATATTTGGCAACAGCCCCTTTCTTAGCCATACACTCATCAACGACTGGAAATTTGTACAACAGGTCTTCGAGGCTGGCCCTAAATCCGCGTTCAGCGGGATCAACGATTCTATCAACCTCCCCTCCCTCGTTATAGAATCCCAGGCATCGTTGATGACGACACTTCGCATCGCGCGCCGTCGCTGCGCCTTCGCAATCGCCTTGGCAGATCTGACCGGACAATGGTCTTTGACGGACATCATCGAATCCTTGAGCCATTTTGCTGAAACAACGATAAGCGCAACTGTGTCGCATCTTCTCACCGAAGGGCATAAAACAGGTGAAATTGAGCTTATCGATCCCTCGCAGCCTTCACGTGACTCCGGTTTTATTGTGCTTGGTATGGGGAAACTCGGTGCGAAGGAACTCAATTACTCAAGCGACGTCGACTTAATCCTTCTGTTTGATCATGAGAAAACACAATATATCGGAAAGCGAACAGCGCAGGAGTACTTTGTCCGGCTGGCACGCGATTTAGTCAAAATTCTGGAAGAACGAACCGTCGATGGGTATGTCTTCCGCACTGACCTGAGGCTACGGCCCGACCCGGGATCCACGCCCCCTGTTCTTTCAACTATTGCCGCTGAGACCTACTACGAAACCACCGGACAAAACTGGGAACGGGCAGCCATGATCAAAGCCCGGCCCATCGCCGGGGACATAGAAGCTGGCAATAACTTCCTCGACTATCTTCGCCCTTTTATCTGGCGGCGTAATCTTGACTTCGCGGCAATCGAAGATATTCACTCAATCAAGCGGCAGATTAATGTTCATCTTGGCGGCAGCGAAATCGCTGTAGCTGGCCATAATGTAAAACTGGGCCGGGGCGGCATTCGCGAAATTGAATTCTATGCACAAACCCAGCAATTGATCTGGGGTGGTCGTGACACGACATTGCGTACAATGAAGACCTGTGACTCCCTCTCCCGCCTCGCTGCGGCCGGACACTTCGCCAACAATGTCACGGAAGACCTTGAGGTCGCCTATGAGTTTTTGCGGCGCGTCGAACATCGGCTACAGATGATCGATGACCAGCAAACCCATGAGGTCCCATCCGATCCGGACAAGCTGGAAGCTTTCTCAAAATTTATGGGCTTCGAAAACACAGATAAATTTGCCGAGGCGTTATCAAAACAACTTCGCATCGTTGAACAGCATTATGCGGCCCTCTTCGAAGAATCTGCGGATTTAAGCGGCCCAGGAACGCTGGTCTTCACCGGTGGCGAAGATCACCCCGACACGCTTGAGACACTAAGATCTCTCGGCTTTAAAGACCCATCGGTGATGTCATCGATTATTCGCACATGGCATCATGGTCGCTATCACGCAACACGCAGCACCCGCTCAAAGGAACTATTGACTGAGTTAATGCCGGGATTACTAACGGCGTTTTCGAATACCGGAAATCCAGACACTGCCTTACGCGGGTTTGATGAATTTTTACAGGGCTTGCCCGCAGGAGTTCAGCTATTTTCACTGTTTTACAGCAATCCTCGACTGCTTGAATTATTGGCTGAGATTATGGGGAGCGCCCCAAGAATTGCGGAAACGTTACGACGGCATCCGATCCTCTTCGATGCCGTTCTGACCGCTGATTTTTTCGAACAGCTTCCGGATGGGCAACAAATCTCCACAGAAATTCAGTCGGAACTCGACCAGAGAGCACAGGATTTTCAAGATGTCCTAGATATTGTCAGACGCCAGGTCAACGACCGATTATTTCAGGTCGGTGTTCAAATTATTCGACGCCACATAACGCCAGCATCCAGTGGAGTCGCCATCGCCAATATCGCCGATGCGGCAATCAACACGCTTTGCCCGGCGGTCAAAAGCGAATTTGCAGCGGCTCATGGCCAGTTCCCGAATGGTGACATGGCCGTGGTCGCATTGGGTAAGCTGGGTGGCCGCGATATGACAATCGAGTCAGACCTCGACCTGCTTTTTATTTACGACGCGACCGGCGATCAGTCCGATGGCGAGAAACCCCTGACATCAATTCCTTATTTCACCCGATTGGGTCAACGCTATTTGAGCGCTCTAACCGCGCCGACCGCAGAAGGTCCTCTCTATGACGTCGACATGCGGTTGCGGCCCTCGGGCAATGCCGGCCCTCTTGCCAGCACCCTCCAATCCTTCATCCAGTATCATGAACAAGATGCCTGGACCTGGGAGCGGATGGCCCTGACACGGGCGCGCGTTATTGAGTCCGGCAAGGGATTGAAGGACAGGATCGAAACCGCGATCAAAACGATCCTCACGACACCACAGGATCCTGACACTCTCCTTAAAGATGTCGCGGCAATGCGCGTTCGACTTGCGGGTGGCCGAGCACCATCCGGACCATGGGACATCAAGAATATCCGTGGCGGGCTTATTGATATCGAATTTATCACGCAGTATCTGCAACTTCTCCATGCGCCCGACAATCCACTGGTTTTGGATCAGGACACGGGTGCTTCCTTGGAAAATTTACGGGACGCCGGTCTTCTTGACGAGAGCCCGGCCAACCAACTCATCGATGCCCTACAGCTTTGGCGAAACCTTCAAGGCATTGTCAGGCTCACCGCCGGCGATAGTTTCGATGATCAAACCGCCACAAGCGGCAACTGCGCAATGCTTCTCGCTGCATGCGACGCCGAAAACCTTGAGACGCTGAAAAAACGAGTATCGGATACCGCAACGACAACATTCCGATTGTATCAGGAAATTATCGAGACTCCGGCATCAGCGCTTCCCTATACCTGACAGAGATATTGAGCCTTGATATTTGCCGGAATAACGCCCGGTTATTTTACCTTGTCGACCTCGATCAGGGACTTCATATTCCCGTACGGGTTTGAGTAAAAAATTTCACTTCAAAGGATTTTATGTCTTGGCACTTACCGCAAAACAGGTTCACGACCTTCACGACAAAATGCTCCATAAACGGCTCTACATCATTTTCTCGGAACCGACAGACAAGACCGGAGACCGAGCCAAAGTTTTCCCCAAACATATCGCCTATCAGCTGGAAATAGAACGTAAGGGCATCCTGTTTGCCGCCGGACCGTTTGTTGATGGTAAAGGCAAACCTCAAGGTCCAGGAATGATCGTTATTCGTGCCAAATCAATGGCTGAGGCTAAGCGCGTTGCAGAGGCTGATCCGTTCCACAAGCTGGGCTACCGGACGTTCCGAATTCAGGCCTGGGAAGTCAATGAAGGCGGATTTAACATCAATGTTAAATTTTCCACTGGCACTTACACGCTCGAATAGGTCGATAAATGATGGTTGATATTGGAGATAAAGCACCGGATTTTTCGGCGGCGACAGATGGTGATGGATCAATTTCCCTCAAGGACCTCAAAGGAAAAAAAGTGGTCCTGTATTTTTACACAAAAGACATGACGCCGGGCTGTACAACAGAAGCTTGTGGTTTTCGCGACGCACACCCCGATTTTTCAAAGATCAATGCCGAGATTATTGGCGTCTCCAAAGACAGTGTAAAGCGGCACGACAAATTCAAGGAAAAGTACGACCTGCCCTTTACGCTGGCTGCCGATGAAGATGGCAGAATGTGTGAGGCCTATGGGGTCTGGCAGGAGAAAAAGAATTACGGCAAGACCTATATGGGTATCGTTCGCTCAACCTTTTTGATCGATGAAAAGGGCAAGATCGCGGCGGTATGGCGTAATCTGAGAGTCAAGGGGCATGTCGAAAATGTTCTCGAAGAGGCGCAAAAGCTCTGACAGAAACGATTTCTTCGAACCTGGATTGTTCATCGCTATCCGCTGCAGCGGCATCAGTACTTTCTTGTGCTGATGCCGACGACAAAGCCGCTCTTGCACAGCAGCTCGCACCTGCGTGGTATGATGGCCCGATATCCATCATTGGCCAAACACCAGCACCTGATCGCCCCGCTCGGCCCGCGGTCCCGCAATTATTGGCGCCGCGTGATATGCCAAAACGTGGTAAAGCGGTGAGCCCAACCGGTCGCATCGCCCTGCTTCATGCCCTCGCCCATATTGAGCTCAACGCTGTTGATCTCGCTTGCGATATAATCGCCAGATTTTCGGTTCATCAGCTGCCGCGAAGTTACTACGATGACTGGGTGAAAGTTGCCTCCGAAGAAGGTCTGCATTTTTCGCTGCTAGCAAAGCGCCTGAGAGAACTCGGCAGTAGCTATGGGGAACATCCCGGGCATGATGGTCTCTGGGAGGCCGCACAGGAAACAGCCCATGATCTTCTGGCGCGGCTGGCAATCGTTCCTCTGGTACTCGAAGCCCGCGGCCTCGATGTCACACCGATGATGATGAAGAACCTTCGAAAAGCCGGGGATATGCCGAGCGCCGATATCCTTGAACGTATTTACAGCGATGAAATCGGCCACGTAGCGATTGGCCAACGGTGGTTTTTGCATTTATGCAATCAAAATAGTCTTGAACCGGAAACCACTTGGCAAGGGCTGGTTAAAAAGCATTTCAAAGGAGCCTTAAAACCGCCCTTTAACGACGAAGCGAGGCAATTAGCCGGGGTTCCCCAGTCATTCTACACTTCGAAATCCTAAAAGGGTCATTACTTTACTTGTTAATCACGATTCGGGTATGCTAAAGCATGTCGCGCCCACTCAGAATCGAATATCCTGGTGCTGTTTATCACGTAACGGCGCGCGCCAATGGACGACAGCAACTTTTCACCTGCATCGAAGACGGCAGCACTTTCATTGAATTTCTGGAACGCGAAATCGCTCAACATAAGTGGCTGTGCCATGCTTACTGCCTGTTAGAGGACCATTACCATCTGGTGATCGAAACGCCGGAAGCCAATCTGGGACGCGGAATGGGTCGTCTGAACATGGCTTATTCTCAATGGTTTGGCCGCAAACATGATCAGCGCGGACATTTATTCCACGGCAGATACAAGTCAATCATATTACAAAAAGAACGACATTTGCTGGAGGTTTGCCGCCATGTCGTCTTGAATCCGGTTCGCCTGCAGGCTGTGAATCGCGCCGATCACTGGAAATGGTCCAGCTATCGTCCTTTCGCCTTTGAAGAACGCGAACCGAATTGGCTCTATCGAGAGTGGATATTAGGGCAATTTGGTTCCGGCTGTAGCGACCCGGCGAGCGCCTGGCGAGACTATGTTGAAGAAGGGATGAATGCCGCATCACCTTGGGAGATTTTACGTGCCGGCCATTACCTCGGCGATGAGGCCTTCCTGAGCGATATCACAGAGCGCATCCGTCAACTACCGCTCGACCAGGTCCCTGCGAAGATAACAAATCCAGCGCGACCAACTGCAGAAAAAGTTCTGCAATCTGTCGCAGCAGTATCAAACACGTCTCAGGACCTGTTGCTTGACCGGAAAGCAGCCCCGGAAGCCTTTAAGGCAACAGTCTACCTGTTACGACGGGCGAGCAATCTGCCGCTGCTCGAGGTCGCTGAACTGGCGGACGTATCAAAAGGCCGGATATCGCAAATCCAGCGACGAATAGAAGACAATGGCGGGATTAGCGAATCATTCCCGTGGGGGGATAAGCTAACGAATCTTTTGTAACCCTAGTGGGCCTTATTGGCGCCCATGCAATCAGGTGAGTCCAGAACAGCCCCGGCGCGTTTTTGCCATTCTTCCTCGGTATGCGCTTGAATGGACAGTGCATGAACCGGACCGGCAATTTCATCCGCGAGAATTCCATTGATCAGCTGGTGACGAGCGACACGGCTTTTTCCGTCAAAATTCTTCGACACCACGATCACTTTAAAATGGGTTTCAGAGTTCGCTGGTACGCTATGCATATGGCTTTCATTAAGCACCTGGCAGTGTGACGGCTCCAACTGGCTCTGAAGTTTTTCTTCGATTGATTTTTGTACAATCATTCTGCTGCCTCTGATTCCTCGTCGGCTTTCGCACCGACACGTTGCGCTAGTGACGCCGCCATAAATTCATCTAGATCACCATCGAGCACCGCCTGGGTGTTGCTGGTTTCGATCTCCGTCCGTAAATCCTTTACCATCTGATAGGGCTGCAACACGTAAGACCGTATCTGATGCCCCCAGCCGATATCAGTTTTGGCATCATGTTCTGCTTGTGCTTCGTCTTCCCGTATCTGCAACTCACGTTCGTACAGACGGGCGCGCAGCATATCCATAGCGGCCGCGCGATTGCGGTGCTGCGACCGATCATTCTGACACTGCACGACTATACCTGTTGGAATATGGGTAATTCGAATGGCGCTATCGGTCTTGTTTACATGCTGACCACCCGCCCCAGACGCCCGATAGGTGTCGACGCGCAAATCCTTGTCCTCGACCTCTACCTCAATCGAGTCATCGATCACGGGATAGACCCAGGCGCTGGAGAAGCTCGTATGGCGGCGGGCAGCTGAGTCATAGGGTGATATTCGAACCAGTCGATGGACGCCGCTCTCGGTTTTTAACCAGCCATAGGCATTGTGTCCCGAAATCTTGATGGTTGCCGACTTAAGACCCGCCTCTTCGCCAGCGCTCTCTTCCAGCCATTCAACCTTATAGCCATGGGCATCCGCCCACCGCACATACATCCGCGTCAGCATTTGCGCCCAGTCCTGCGATTCCGTGCCACCGGCACCAGCATGGACTTCCAGGAAGCAATCATTGCTGTCCGCTTCGCCAGACAGGAGCGTTTCCAGCTCCCGTTTCGCGGCGCGTGTCCGTAACGGCTCCAACATAGCTTCAGCTTCATCCATAACAATTTCATCGTTCTCGGCTTCACCAAGTTCGATCAGCGTCTTGCTATCCTCGAGCTCTTGCTCGATCGCTGTTACTTCTTCGATTGATTGTTCAAGCTGGGTGCGCTCTCGCATAATGCCTTGCGCTTTGGCCTGGTCTGACCAGAGATCAGGATCTTCCGCAATCGCATTAAGCTCATCCAGACGTCTTAGGGCATTATCCCAGTCAAAGATGCCTCCTTAGCAGGACGATAGACTGCTGGATTTCATCGATTAATGTCTGGGTCTCGGCACGCATAAACTCTTTACCCTATAAATTATGATCTTTCGCAGCCACAAAGCCCGCGGCGATGCAAGCTAGTATAATCCTCTAACATCGCCAACCGGTGGCGTCGAAGTTTTTGGTGTGGATGGTCTTTCTTGCAAATTTGGTGTCGACGCTCCTGAGACAGGAAGAACTGGGTATACTGTTCCGGCTTTGGGCTCGGTTCCTGCTTTAAACGCTTCGAAAATCACATTGCGCTCACCCGGACGGGCCAGTTTTCCCGTACTCGCATTGACCCGCACCAGACGAACGCCCTTTGGAATACGGAAGGTCACCGGCGGCTGATCCTTCAGCGCCGCCGCCATGAAGTCGCGAAAAATCGGCACAGCCACAGACGACCCGGTTTCGCGGCGTCCCAATGAACGTGGCTTGTCGAAGCCAGCGAAGACACCGACCGCCAAATCTGGCGAAAACCCGACAAACCAGGTATCAAAACTATTATTGGTCGTCCCGGTTTTACCGCCCAGCGGTTTGCCGACAGCCTTGATTCGCCGCCCGGTGCCCCGTTGCACGACACCTTCCAGCATGGAAACGATCTGATAGGCGCTTACAGGATCCGCCACCGTGTCACGGTTATCAGGGACCTCAGGAACCGGCTGACTATCCCATTGGATATTACTGCAATAGGAACATAAGCGGCGTTCATGCCGAAAGACGGTTCTCCCATGGCGACCTTGGATTCGATCAATCAAAGTCGGGGTAATGCGCTTGCCGCCATTCACCAGCATCGCGTAGGCCGTCGTCAAATTAAGCAATGTGGATTCCACCGCGCCCAAAGATGACGACAGGAGTTCGGGCATGTCCTGAACAATCCCGAACTTTTCACCATAGTCCGCAATCTTGTCCATGCCGATGACCTGTGCCAACCGCACGGTCATCAGGTTTCGTGATTTCTCAACACCGAGACGCAGCGGGCTCGGCCCGTAAAATTTCTTGGTATAGTTGGCCGGTTTCCAGAGACCGATTCCCGGCCCCTGATCAATCACAAAAGGAGCATCCAGAACGATACTCGATGGCGTGTAGCCATTATCCATCGCCGCCAGATAGACAAAGGGCTTAAAGGCAGATCCAGATTGCCGCTTTGCCTGCGTCGCCCGATTATACTCGCTTCTGCCGTATGAAAACCCACCACTCATCGCCAGCACTCGACCGGTATGTGGATTCATCGCGACGACAGCACCATCAATATCCGGTATTTGCCGAAGGCCGAACGCGCCTTTTGCCGGTTCCTTGCCTTTTTCATCAGGTAACGGCTTCTCAACCAGCACGACATCCAGAACATTCAAGACGTCGCTGGGCTTATTAATGCGCGGCCCGCGTTTCTGATCCTTGAGCCACGCCCTCGCCCATCTCAGCTGAGCGAGCGGGATATGGCCTCGCCCGCCATCAGCAAAACCTATATCCGCTTTGGTGTCATCAAGAGCAAGCACGAGCGCCTTACGCCAGGTCGGCCGGGCATCCACCAGACCTTCCGGTAAAGGAACCTTATCCAGCCTCTTCCGCCAGTCCGATGCGGTGGTGAGCTTTGCCAGGGGGCCGCGCCAGCCATGACGCCGATCATAGGCAATCAATCCGTCTCGTAAGGACTTCTCCGCGATTTTCTGTAGTCGGGGATCAAGGGTCGTACGAACGGAAAGACCACCTCCATAAAGCCGGTCATCGCCGTAACGATCCGTGAGCTCACGACGCACCTCTTCAACAAAGTAATCCGCCTGGGCAACAGCTGCACCACTGCGTTTGCGGACGATTAGCGGGGCCTCCTTCGCTGCGGCAGCCGATTCAGGCGTGATGTAGCCATCGTCAAGCATTCGACCAATGACGTAATTTCGACGAATTTTTGCCGCATCGGGTCTCCGGGCCGGATGATAATTGTTCGGTGCTTTTGGAAGCCCTGCAATATACGCGATTTCCGGCAAGGTGAGCTTGTCAAGAGAATGATCAAAATAGTTCAGGGCGGCGGCGGCCACCCCATAAGACCCAATACCGAGATAGATTTCATTGAGATAGAGTTCGAGAATTCTGTCTTTCGACAAAGCCCGCTCGATCCTGAAGGCAAGAATCGCTTCCTTGACCTTGCGGTCAATTGAGACCTCATTTGTTAGAAGGAAATTCTTGGCCACTTGCTGCGTAATCGTTGACGCCCCGACGAGCCGTTGCCCCGTCCCCATGCGCTGTAAATTAGTGATGATCGCACGCGCAACGCCAATAAAGTCTATGCCGTAATGTTCATAAAACTTTTTATCCTCTGCGGAGAGGAACGCCTTCACTACCATCTTGGGGATCGAACCAATTGGAACAAAGACACGTTTCTCCCTGGCAAACTCTGCAAGCAGGCTCCCATCACCCGCATGAATACGGGTAACCGTTGGTGGCTCATAGCTGGCAAGTTGTTTATAATCGGGCAACCCCCGGCCATAATGCCAGAACACCCCGACAATAACGGCGACGCCGAGAACGCCTAAAACAAGCGTAAGCGCGCCTAATGCCGCTAAAAATTTAAAGAACTTCTTCATCAACCAACTCTATCGCCCGACCTAACTGGCTCCTGACAAACATAATACACTATCAGATATTGGCCGTTTTATGGCTGTCTTAAAGCCTGTTGGCGAGAAAAATAACTATCAATCGCTCGAACGATCGCACCCGCGATTTTACGTCGATGAGATGGCTGGCGCAGCAGCTTTTCATCCTGCAGGTTTGAAAGGTACCCCATCTCAATCAATACCGACGGAATCTCGGGCCCTTTAAGGACAGCGAATCCTGCAAACCGGTGCTTTCGGCGTAACATACGGGTCTGTTTGCCGAGCTGGCTTACCAATGACTTTGCAAAAGCCACGGAATCATTTTTGGTGAGCCGTTGCCTCAGATCGATGAGAATTTTAGCGACCGTCTCGCTCTGATCATTGAGATCAACACCGGCAATAATATCGGATTTATTTTCCCGACGAGCCAATGCTTCTGCTTCTTTATCCGACGCCCGCTCCGACAAGGTGTAAACCGAGCCGCCCCGGACATGTCGGTTCCCTATTGAATCGGCATGGAGTGATATGAACAAATCACCACCAGCCCGATGAGCAATCGCAATACGTTCCCGTAATCTCACAAAAATGTCCCGCGACCGCGTCAGCACAACGCGATATCGTCCAGTAGCCAATAATTGCCGGCGCAATTCCTTAGCCTGACTAAGAACCAATTGTTTTTCCAAGGTTCCCCGTCGGCCACGAGCGCCAGGATCGATCCCGCCATGACCTGGGTCAAGAACGATCAAGGGTCGAAGAGGTTTGAAGCGTTTTTTAGGCTTCTTGATGGGGGGGCGCGGGGCGCGGACGACCGCGTCCGCTTCTGACGTCGAAGGCATCAAGGCAGGGCGTCGCTTTTGCAAGGCCGCAAACTGTTCCGCCGAAATTTTCGCTATATCTAGAACCAGCCGGTGTCCTCTTTTGCTATTGAGCGGCAGTGTAAATGAATTTGCAACTCGAATGGGTGATTTCAGGTCGATCACGACACGCGACTGACCAGGCTTAAAGAGCCCAAAACGATAGCCCGTAATACGTTTCCCCCGAGGAACTGCATCTGGATTTATACGCCATGCCACCTCCGGAAGTTCAACGACAACGCGATAGGGTGAACCAAGCGTAAAAACATTGAACTTAATTGGCTTGTCGAATTCGATAACAAATCGGGTTTTTTCGGGATAATCACCGATCCGTACCGAGTCGACGACTGGCATTGCTGATACGCCAAAGGCAAATACGCAAAACAACCCCACGCCCCAGACAAGCGACGTAAAGAGTCTATGCATACCGGATATGTAGTGGCTTCTTGCCATAGCGCCGCCAGATATAGGGTTATTCGAGCAAAACATCAATAAATATACGATACCACGGCCCATGAGCTTCGGTGATCAATCTTCGATGATCGGGAAACTAATATACTGATTGTAGTATTTGCTTATGGCGCGTATCCTGTCGGCGTTGCGAACGGCCGCGGACATCTGACCTGCTAAAAAGCAGGATTGGGAGCGCGACGATCGGGCGAGACGGCAATACCCGTTACGACCCGTGAGATTGCGCTTTGTATTCGCGGTTATTTTTGTAGAAACTTGAAGCTCGTCGCGGCTGCATAAGCGCGTCCCCCTTGGAAAGACCGAGATCGGTTTTCCAATTAAACTGTGGGTTGACGCAGGCGCCGCCGGCTTTGAACAATAGCGGTCTGATGCCGCCCGATGTTCGCACGGGCTGTCCGCATCGACCGTGGAGATACAGTTTCAATGACGAAACGAATGTTAATTGACGGCACCCACCCGGAAGAGGTTCGGGTGGTGATTACGAATGGCAATCGACTAGAAGAATACGATGTCGAGACGTCAACAAAAACCCAGCTCAAAGGCAATATCTACCTCGCCAAGGTGACGCGTGTTGAACCGTCACTGCAGGCAGCCTTTGTCGATTATGGCGGGAATCGACACGGTTTCCTGGCCTTTAGTGAAATTCATCCTGACTATTATCAGATCCCTGTTGAAGACCGCGAAGCGTTAAAACGTGACGTCGCACAGTTTGAAGCGAACGCGTCTGCCGCGCAGGCTCACATTGACGAAATCGATGGTGTCGTCGAGGGCGATGACGCCGCAAACAGTGTTGACGACTCAGAAGATGGAGAGGACGCCGCCGAAGGAACGGCCTCCGACGAGACTCAGGGGTCAGAAGATATCGACGACACCGAGGACTCAAGCGCCGAAGAGACAAACGAGGAAATAGCTGCCACCGAAGAAAAAGAAGAGACGGCAGACGATACGGAGAATGGAGCCGAGAGTGAAAATAGTTCTGAAGAAGTAGCAGCCGCTTCAGAGGAAAACGCTGAAGACAGCCTCGAAGATGGCGAAGCTAAAGCAGATTCAGATGCTGACGGTGAAGGCGCTTCAGCCGAGGACGATGTCGACAAGGTAAAGAAGTCAGAGCGCCGCGAAAACCCGATGCGCCGCTACAAGATTCAGGAAGTTATCAAACGTCGGCAAATACTGCTGGTGCAGGTCGTTAAAGAAGAACGTGGGAATAAAGGGGCTGCTCTAACCACCTATATGTCACTTGCCGGACGGTACTGCGTTTTGATGCCCAACACATCACGTAGCGGTGGTGGCGTCTCCCGTAAAATTACCAGTACTGCAGATCGCAGACGGCTGCGCGATTTGTTGAAGAACCTGAATGTGTCAGAAGGTATGGGCGTTATTATGCGCACCGCCGGTATGGAACGGAATAAATCCGAGATCAAACGCGATTTCGATTATCTGACCAAGCTATGGGAAGATGTTCGCGAGCTAACTCTGCAGTCGGCGGCGCCCGCCCTAGTCTATGAAGAAGGCGACTTGATCAAACGCGCCATACGCGATTTGTACTCACGGGAAATCGAGGAAATTCTGGTTGAAGGCAATGACGCCTACACCGCCGCGAAAAAACTGATGCGGATGATGATGCCAAGTCATGCCAAGCGCGTTCAGCCCTATCGTGATGAGACAATCCCCCTATTCCACCGCTATCAAGTCGAAACCCAACTGGAATCAATGCACAGCCCAGTGGTTCAACTGAAGTCTGGTGGCTATCTCGTTATCAACCCAACTGAGGCGTTAGTCGCGATCGACGTCAACTCCGGACGTTCGACACGCGAACGGAATATCGAAGAAACTGCATATAAGACGAACCTTGAAGCCGCAAGCGAGGTTGGACGCCAACTTCGTCTGCGTGATCTCGCCGGACTGATTGTTATCGACTTTATCGATATGGACGTCTCTCGAAATCAGCGTGGCGTCGAACGGCGGCTTAAAGAAGCCGTAAAGACCGACCGGGCCCGCATCCAGCTCGGACGGATCAGCAATTTTGGTCTGTTCGAACTGTCCCGCCAGCGTATGCGGCCAAGCATCGTCGAAAACAGCACCGAGACCTGCATCCATTGCGACGGAACCGGTGTCGTCCGCTCTACTGAATCAACTGCGGTCCATGTCCTCCGGTCCGTCGAAGAAGAAGGTATTCGAAACCGCAGCAGCGAAATCGCCGTGACGGTGCCTACGCCTATTGCGCTTTACATACTCAATCAAAAGCGCGATTCACTGACCCAAATTGAGGCGCGCTACAGCTTCCGGGTGAATGTTCTTGGCGACGATAGCCTGATCCCGCCGGACATGCGCCTTGAAAGAATACATGGGCGTTCCCCCTCCGGAGAGACCGAAGAAGTCGTCCGTGACCCCATCGTCATCGAACCCGCAAGCGATGATGCCGCTGACGACGCTGACAGCGCACCCAAGGAAAATTCACGGAAACGTCGTCCCAGACGACGTCGCAAAAACAACGATACCGCTAAACAAGATGGTAGCGACACCGCGACTGCTGATGGTGAAAAGAGCGCCGACGCTACGCCGGCAGAAGGTTCTGAAACCAACGCTGAAGGCGCCGAAGAACAAACCGCCCCACGTCGTCGTCGTCGCGGCCGTCGCGGTGGCCGACGCCGTAATTCACGTACACCACGTTCTGAAGCGGCAGATGAAAACACCACGGACAATCAGGCTGCAGAAAACAGGAATGAAACCACTTCTGATAGCAACGCAGATAATGCATCGTCAGTGACGCCAACCGACTCCGGGGCCAGCGAAAACGCTCCCGTTGCGGCAGCATCTGAAAGCATAACTGAGGCCGTATCAGAACCTAAACCAGAAAGTTCAAATGACGCTGCGGAGCCAGCGGAAAGTAGGGAAACATCCACCAAGCGGGGCTGGTGGCAACGCATCACGCAATAGTTCGGGTTTAACCGGTCTTTGCCATCCAGTGTTGCAGCCGCTCGGCGGCTTCGGTGATTCCTGCAGTAGGACCAGAAAACGAGAAGCGGACATAGGCGTTGCCCCGGCCTTGGTCAAAATCTGTCCCAGGCGTTGCCGCAACACCTGTTTCCTCCAGCATACGCCGACAAAAAACTTCACTATCATTCGTCAGATTGGATATATCGGCATAAACATAAAAGGCCCCGTCGACCGGTGCCAATCGATCAAAGCCAGCCCGCGGCAATGCCGACAACAAAATTTGTCTGTTCTCTGCATAACGCGCCACGTTGGCGTTCAGCTCTTCGGTACAATCAAAGGCGGCACCAGCACCAAATTGAGAAAGTGTTGGTGCTGAAATAAATAAATTTTGTGCCAGACATTCAATGCTTCTAAGAAGATCTGGTGGAACCACCATCCAGCCAACGCGCCAACCGGTCATTGAGAAATATTTCGAAAAACTATTAATTGCGACGACATTTTTATCAAACCGCAATGCTGAAACACCGGGTTGTCCGTAGGTTATCCCATGGTAAATCTCGTCTGAGATCAACCGCATTCCCCGATCCCGGCAATAATCACTGAGAGCCCTTAACTCCTCCGCACCCAACATCGTCCCTGTCGGGTTCGACGGGCTGGCCACAATTAAACCATCGAGTTTTCCGTCTATCTGATCCAGCAAAGCAGGTGTTGGCTGAAATCGCGTTTCGGGGCCTGTCGGCACGAGAACGGGTTCGATCCCGAGACCGAGCAAAATATTGCGTGAGCCAGGATAACCAGGATCCGCAATAGCAACGCGGTCGCCAACGTCAAACGCAGCTGTAAAGGCAAGCACAAACCCACCAGATGACCCGGTTGTGATAACGATACGTTCTGGGTCGACGCTGACGTCATGTAGCTGCTCGTAATATTCCGAAATCCTCTCACGCACTGACAAAATGCCAAAGGCTTCGGTATAACCGAGTAAATCAGCGTCTAATTTCTGATGAGCCGCCGCAATAACACCAGCCGGCGCACCGGTTGCCGGTTGTCCAAGCTCAAGATGAAGAACATCCTTCCCCTCTGCTTGACGTCGATTGGCCGCCCGGAGAACGTCCATGACGATAAATGGCGGGATTTTCCCGCGCTCTGAAACCTTAAGCGCCATAGATCAGAGCTCCGAATTCAAACCATAGGCAGCTGTCCTAGGGTCTGTTCGAACGACACAATTCGCCGGACGAATAACAATACCTCTATCGCAATACATGAGGTTCACCTGCCCGATTGAGTTGCGGGTGAAAATTTGGAGCCCTTTTTGAACCAATTCATCACGAATCTTTTGTGACCGGGATTGTTCGATCAAAATATCTGCCGCGCCGACACCTGGCGCGTAACGCGATTTCGCCAGCGCTTCTTCGGGAGCTACCTTACCGTCGACCAGATGCATCAATGTCGAGGCAAGGGCAATACCTGCATAGCGGCCCCCAGCAGCCGTCGCGGCCAGGTAGGCCTGCGAAACGTTATGGTTCGCCATAATGACCGGCGCAATATTCAATCCTGTACCTGCAACGGCGGGCGCCGCCTGGATGATCCCGGTTTCACCAGCCATAACGCCCCGACCAAACGGACGATTCATTGTCAAAACACACGATGTCGCATTGCCCGTGATATCCATCGCAAAGAGTCCGGCGGACCCGCCACTACCCGCCCATTCTGCGCCACCAGCACCGCCAACATTACGGGCGGCGGCAGTCAATAAGGCGGCTTGGCCAGCTGCATCAGATGACGAAAAACCTCTTTTATTACCGACCTGCTCCCAGATACCGGCAGTAAGGCCGGTTCCCAGTGATTTTGAATTCGGAAAGTGAAGAATATGATTGCCAGCTTCCGCCTGTATGGTCGACTTCCAAACCGGTCGATAGGCCCTCATCGCCTCAATGGTCAACCAGCCGCCGGCCTCTTGTACACCATCCAAATACACCCGCGCCAAATGCCCTGAATAAAAATCGCCTGGGCCTAAGCCTCGAATGACTCCGAGGGTTCTCGCCAGACCAAATTGTTCAATGGTCTGTCCAGACGACAACACATTGCCTTTAGAATCTGTGAACAGCTTTTGAGTACGAACGTCCCTGATGCCTTTTCTGCCGTGCTCCCTAAGCGCGCCGATCAGGCCTTTTGAAATCGGCCAGCCAAATCGAGCCGCTCGCTCTGCGGGTTGTACAAGCTGTTCCCAGCGAAGTTTTCCATAGCGAGCCTGCAACGCAAACAACCCCCGAAAACTTCCCGGTACGAGCGCAGGCCACCGACCCTTCGGGGGAACGGCAATCGGCAGATGTGGAAAAAATTCCAGGGTCTCGGCCTTGTTTTTCGTATTGTCATAATGCACACAAACACCACCCCCACCGGGACCCGCTGCATCGGGACGACTTACCATTAACGCAAAGGCCATCGCGACAGCTGCGTCCGCTGATGACCCTCCGGCAGACAATGTATCCCGTCCAACGATCGTAGCGCGCGCGTCATCAGAGGCGACACCGCCAAAATATGATTTCAGATGCCCGACGGTACCAACAGGTTGGGGATCACTGCCCCCGCAGGCCGCTGCGAACAAGACGACAGCAGCGCACATACATTGACGTAGCGCCCTACCGTACCTACTTTTCCCTTTCATCCTAGGGAAATCGACCGTGCAAATTCGCAATTCCATTCTTCCAATTTTCGGCATGCTCTTCCTAGCAACTGTGTGCCTTACCGGACCGGGATTATCAAGAGCGGAAGCCGTCCCTTTAATCCGCGATACTGAAATCGAAACTACCATTCGGATCTATGCCGCGCCACTCCTGACCGCTGCCGGGCTCGAAGATGAAGTATTCAACATCCATATCGTTAGAGACACGGCGTTAAACGCTTTTGTTGCGCGGGGCCAAAGACTGTTTTTAACAACCGGACTTCTTAGGCGGAGCGCTAACGCCGGACAGGTCCTCGGCGTGATGGCTCATGAAATAGGACACATCGAGGGTGGTCATCTATCACGGCTTCATGGTGCCATCGAAAGAGCCGGAAAAGCCGCCTTTATCTCCCAAATTTTAGGGCTGGCTGTTGGCGCCCTTTCCCAGAATGCACGTGGAGCGGCGGCAATCATCGCCGGCGGGCAACATGTGGCCGGCCGATCTTTTCTGAATTACAGCCGCGGACAAGAGCAGTCAGCTGATCAAGCAGCGGCCCGATATTTGGATCGCGTCGGGATATCCAGCAAGGGACTTCTCGAGTTTCTCAATATTCTCTCCGGACAGGAATTTCTTCAGACGTCTAATCAGGATCCCTATGTAAGGACGCATCCGCTTACGCGATCCAGAATCAGCTTTATGGAGAATCATGTCGCCAAATCTCCTGTATCCAATAAGGTTCTGCCGTCAGATTTTATTGAAAGACATCGTCGAATGGTTGCCAAGCTGGATGGATTTCTTGATGCGCCAGAAAAGACTCTCGAGAAATACAAGAAGGAAGACCGGTCGGTCCATGCGCGCTATGCCAGAGCAATCGCCATGTACCGTCTGGCCGACCTCGGCAAAGCATTGCCTCTCGTCGATTCACTAATTTCTGAATTCCCCAAGGACCCCTATTTCGTCGAGTTGAGAGCACAGATGCTCTTCGAGAATGGGCGTCTCGAGGAGGCTATGAAAAGTTACCAAAATGCAGTCCGCCTGTTGCCGGGAGCACCACTCATCAGAACCAGCCTTGCCCACGTGCTTTTGGAGATGAACAATCCAGAACTCAATGATCTCGCATTAGCCAACGTCAAACATGCCTTGCGGGTCGAGCGATTCATGCCTCTCGCCTGGCGCCTTGCTGGAACGGCCTATGGGCGCAAAAAGCAGTTTGGCCTCTCTGCCTGGTCTTTGGCAGAATATAACGTTTTGATTGGCCGAAAACCTTTGGCGCGCGTTCAGGCCGAACGTGCATTAAAAATTCTCAAGGTTGGCTCACCCGGTTGGCTACGCGCCCAGGATATCAAAAATCAAATTGACCGCAAGAAATAGTCGGCCCTCAATTTAAGCGATATCCGCGGCTTCGGGCTGCTTTGCCGGTTGTGCAGCATCAAAGGCTTCACATTCCATGCAGGCCGAAAAGATACGTTCTATCGTCGGGTAAGCGGATAAATCGCAGCCAAATCGTTGAGCATTAAACACCTGGGGTACCAGACATATATCCACCAAGCCTGGATCGTCGCCATGACAGAATTGCCCCGTATCTGCGCTCCCCGCCAACAATGGTTCAACCGCGTTGAAACCTTCTGCCACCCAGTGTTGGTACCAGGTCGTTTTCTGCTGATCACTCGCTGATAACGGGCCCGAAAGATAATTCAGGACAGCGAGGTTATTTAGCGGGTGAATATCGCACGCTACAATATTGGATATTGCTCTTACCCGCGCTCGCGCTTTCGCCCCTTCAGGCAAAAATGCTGGCGTCGGATATGTCTCTTCGAGATATTCCAAAATCGCAGGAGACTGCAATAGCACGGTATCATCGATAACCAATGCGGGAACGCGCCCTTGCGGATTAACGCGTCTAAAATCATCTGACAGATGCTCTCCGGTCGACAGATTTACAAGCTCTGTTTCGTAGGCGAGGCCTTTCAGATTGAGGGCAATCCGTACCCTAAATGCCGCTGAAGATCTGAAATAGCCATATAGTTTCATCATCCGTCCCAATTCCCGTTAAAAATTGTCGACCCGCAAAGTTCGTAAAACCTGAAGGCATTGAATAAGCATATCGCCACTCAGATATAATACTCTTTCAGCGGCGGGAAGCCATTAAACCCCACTGACGCATAACTCGCGGTGTAGGCCCCAGCGCTCAAAATCTCAACGCGGTCACCAATGGAGAGTCCCAGAGGCAGCTCGTACCCCGCAGCATCATAGATAACATCGACCTCGTCACAAGTTGGACCAGCTAGCACGACCGGGCCAGTTGCCCCACCGTCGTGGGGCGTTCTTATGCGATACTGTATTGCCTCATCGAGGACTTCAGGTAACCCACCGAACTTTCCGACATCCAGATAAACCCAGCGCTTAACTTCATTGGAGGATTTACGGGAGATCAAGACGACCTCGCTTTGGATGACGCCAGCATCGCCTGGGATATATCGCCCTGGTTCCGCAATAACGCGCAGAGACCTGTCACCAAAATAGTGTCGCAGACTATGTTTAACGGCGTCGGTATAATCCGGTAACGCACACATTGGCGTACGATAATGTGACGGGAAACCGCCCCCAAGATTCAGCAGAGAAAGCTCGATACCGCGATCCGAAACGCTCGAAAATATCCTGGCCGCCGTGGATATTGCTGTATTCCAGGCCGTGGGGTTCCGTTGCTGCGACCCAACATGGAAAGAGACGCCGGATGGCACTAAGCCCAGATCGGCGGCATTGCAGAGGAGGTCAGTGACATTGTCAGGATGGCAGCCGAACTTGTCAGAAAGCGGCCAGTCGGCTCCACCGTTAGGCGTAAGATATCGACAATAAACCGACGCCCCGGGCGCAGCCCTTGAGAGCTTCTCCAGTTCCTGAATACTATCAAAGGCAAATTGTCGAATGCCGACGTCAAAAGCTCGCTGGATGTGCGCTTCTTTCTTGACCGTATGTCCAAATGACAGCCTGTCCGGTGTAATTCCAAGTGCCAGGCATTGTTCAATTTCATAGATACTGGCGGCGTCAAAGTAACTACCGAGGTCGCGCAACAATGCAAGGACCGGTTCAGCCGGATTGGCTTTAACGGCATAGAATATTTCTGTACCGGGGAGTTCGTCACAGAGCGCTTGATAGTTTTGCGCGACAATATCAAGGTCAACAACCAGACACGGCGTGTCTGGCTGATTTTCGGCAAAAAATCGTTCAATCTTTGGGGTCATCAATATGTGTCTCGAAAAAACGCCACCGGAATAGCAGAGCGCTTACCAGCGACGCGCTTTTACACATAGAAATGGCTTGGCGGAAGAAAAATCGTTAGCCGGCTGATTTTATGCCAAGCTATCGGAAATTAGCCATATGCTGTAGACCAAACAACGCAGCAAGGCCAATAACGACGATAAGCGATAGAATGACCAGCGGCATTACAATACCCGACTTCTTTTTCTTCTGAGTACGATGTTTACCTTTGCCGTTTCGGCCTTGTGCACCCTTTCGCCGAGCAGGTTTTTTCGCATCACTTTTTGTTTCCTGTTGTCTCGGAGCGGCCTGCTTTTCTGCGCGACCGCCTTTAAAAATTGTCCGCGTAACTGTTTCGAGTGTTGATTCGTTGAAATTTTCCTCACTGACACGAACACCGGGATACCGTGAGCTCTGATCCATCCGGCGGGCTTCAAAAAGCGCAAGTTCCTTGTCGTCGAAGACAGAATCTATCTTCCACTTGCCGCCTCGGAAGGTATGTATCTCAAATGCTTTCATAGCTCGTTACATAGGCTGGAACCCGAGGGTCTCAGACTATTCCTCAAGAACTTCCCGGCAATTCGCTGCGCCGAGAACACCACTTATCGTTTCGCCGTCATCACTCATGGGTAATAAGATGCTCCGATAGAGCACCTTTGTGCCGTCAATCTTTATGAATTCATCGCCATGAGACATCGGCACGCCTTTGCGCAGAACGTCCCGTGTATGGCTAACAGCGACGCCAATCAGATTATCGGGGCTCCACTCGGAAATCGATGAGCCAATTAATGGAACAGGTGCAAAACTTGAAATTGCATCACCGGCGGCACGAAAAACCGGATCCGCCTCATGCCCTATGACCTCCAAGACAAAGCAGCTCTCCCACATATCCTGCATCGAATTAGGGTCTACATCAGAGAAAGACGGGTAGTCGCGTTCCCCGCAAATCCCACGCCAATAGGTGAGAAGCCGCAATACCAGACGGCGTTCCATGCCTTGCGGCATTTCTTCGCCAACTTCCGCGCGTTCTACACTCTCTGGAATTTTTTCCGTCATTTCTATCCACAGATCAAAATACTGCGAACAGGGTTACTTATTTACCTTAATAAGGCGTAAACGCGTCGCTTAGTAAATAACGGTAAATTACAGGAAAGCCACTTAGGAGAAACCGCCAAGCCCAAACATGGTTGCAACTCCCCCAACAAGTAGAATAAGCGCGAAAGTCACTAATGCCAGAACCGGGCTTCCACTCTTCTTTGTCGGCCTTTCCCGATGCTTTGGGCGCGGACGAACACCGTGCGCTCCGGCTGGCTTAGGCTTGTTTTAGGATACCTTTTGAGGGCCTTGTCGATTGTCGCCAGGTCCATTCTTTTTGCGCATTCGGGTAAAGATGACGTCACAGGTGGCAACATTTGTATCTTGATCATAATTCTCTTTAAGGACCCGAACCCCCTGAATACGTACGTCCGCAGCCAACTGATCAGCATCAGACATCGCGCTATCACGATCGTCAAAATAGGAATCGAATTCCCATTTTCCACCCTTAAAGATCTGGATTTCGTATGAGCGCATTATACATTCCACCTCTCAATTCGATCGAGGCCTAACGACTAAATAGGGTTTAGTTAAAATTCGTGAACTATATTTTTGCGGGAAACGGTTAATAAATCCTAAAATCGATTCGTCGGCATTGGCGTACAGACTGTGTATACATTGAATACGGTCATTGCGTACAATGCGTTGGTGCGATAACCGTTAGTAGATACGATCTTTGGCAAAAATAAGTAATTCGTCACCTGAAATGGCTAGAATACTCATTCTAAACGGCCCAAACTTAAACCTTCTCGGGACCCGCGAGCCGGAAATTTATGGCCACGAGTCTCTTGAGGATATTGAAATTAAGTGTGGAAACCATGGTAAAGCCATTGGGACAGATATCGATTTTCGTCAGAGCAATAGCGAGGGTGAACTTGTTGACTGGATTCAGGCTGCCGCTGGGTCGACAGATGGAATAATCATAAACCCCGCCGCCTACACGCACACCTCTATCGCGATATTGGATGCCCTAAAACAAGTGGATTGTCCAATTATAGAGTTACATCTTTCCAATATCTTTAGCCGGGAGACATTCCGGCATCACTCCTATATTTCACCTATAGCAAACGGAGTGATTTGCGGATTCGGTGCTCACGGGTATTTGTTAGCACTGGATGCAATTTCCAGACTGGTTTCTGATAAAAAGGAATTTTGATGGCTGAGTTCGATGTAAATGAATCAATGGTCCGCAAACTTGCAGAGCTTCTTAATGAAACCGGGTTGACCGAGATTGAATATAAGGTTGGAGAACATGCCGTTAGGGTTTCTCGATCAACTTCAGGTCAGCTTGTGGCATCAGCGCCTTTGCCAGCCATCGCCGCTCCTGCTGGAGCGCCGGTAGCCGACGCCGGACCACGAACCGGCGCGGTGACCGCCCCTATGGTTGGAGTCGTATACCTGTCATCTGAACCTGGTGCTCCGCCATTCGTAAAACCCGGCGACACCGTTTCTGAAGGCCAAACCCTTTTGCTTATTGAGGCCATGAAAACCTTCAACCCGGTACGGGCGCCGCGCGCGGGGAAAGTCGTTGAAATTGCGGTACCCGATAAATCACCAGTAGAGTTTGGTGAGGAACTCGTAATTCTCGAGTAAGGACTGCCTAATGTTCGATAAAATCCTCATCGCCAACCGTGGTGAAATAGCGTTGCGCATTCACCGTGCCTGTCGGGAAATGGGTATCAAAACCGTTGCTGTGCATTCCACTGTCGATGCCGATGCAATGCACGTCCGTCTAGCAGATGAAAGTGTCTGTATCGGGCCAGCGCCAGCTATAGAGTCATACCTAAACATCCCCGCGATCATTACTGCGGCGACGGTCACTAATGCCGACGCTATTCACCCCGGCTATGGCTTTCTATCCGAGAATGCAAACTTTGCTTCTATCGTTGAAGAGCACGGTATTTGCTTCATTGGCCCAACCGCCGATCACATCGCCCTGATGGGCGATAAAATTGCCTCGAAGACCAAAGTTAAGGAGCTGGGGATTCCAGTAGTCCCTGGCTCAGACGGTGCAGTTAGAGACATCGACCGGGCAAAGGAGATCGCGGAAGAAATTGGTTATCCGGTCCTGATCAAAGCCTCAGCGGGCGGCGGTGGCCGCGGAATGCAAATCGTTCAGGAACGTTCGGAATTGGAAACGGCAATTCAGAAAGCTGGTACGGAGGCACTCGCCGCTTTCGGAGACGATGCTGTTTATATGGAGAAATTTCTTCAAAAACCACGCCATATCGAAATTCAGGTCATGGGCGACGGTAACGGCGAGGTCGTGCACCTTGGTGAACGGGACTGCTCCCTGCAACGCCGCCATCAGAAATTATTGGAAGAGGCCGGCTCACCTGCCCTGAATGCAGATGGTCGCGATGCCATCGGCGATGTTGCCTGCAAGGCACTATCCTCCTTGAATTACCGTAATGCGGGTACAATCGAATTCTTGTATGAGGACGGTGAATTCTACTTCATCGAGATGAATACGCGGTTGCAGGTAGAACACCCTGTGACAGAAATGGTAACGGGAATTGACGTCGTTCGTGAACAAATCAAGTTGGCGAGTGGTGCCCCTCTGTCATTCTCACAGGAAGATGTCACCTTTACCGGACATGCGATCGAGTGTCGGATCAATGCAGAATCCTCTGATGACTTTACGCCATCTCCAGGTCCGGTACATACCTACCATACCCCCGGTGGACTCGGGGTTCGCGTTGATTCAGCGCTTTATGCCGGATATTCGGTGCTCCCTCACTATGACAGCCTAATATCTAAACTGGTTGTCTACGGGGCTAGCCGAAATGAGTGCCTTATGCGGCTGCATCGAGCTCTTGAGGAATATGTCATTACGGGAATAGAGACGACAATTCCGCTCCACCAGGACATTATCAAGGACCCTGATTTCGTAAATGGTGATTATAATATTCACTGGCTTGAAAAATTTGTTGAGGGTCGCATCAACGGATAGCTAATGGTTGGATTAAGCCCCGACATATTACTCCGCGCTTATGCTGTTGGATTATTTCCGATGGCTGAACATCAGGATGATCCTACGCTCTATTGGATTGACCCCGAAAAACGCGGGATTATGCCGCTCGACCGATTCAGAATCCCCAGACGACTTAGAAAAACCGTTCGGCAACACTGTTTTGAAATTAAATGTGACACCGCTTTCGAAAATGTCGTTCGGCTGTGTGCCGAGCCAGCAGAAGATCGTAAAGAAACCTGGATAAACGCAGAAATTATCAAACTTTATGTCGATTTATTTGAGATCGGCCGCGCACATAGCGTGGAATGCTGGCTTGATCACCAGCTTGTCGGTGGATTATACGGTGTCGCGCTTGGCAGCGCGTTCTTTGGTGAAAGCATGTTCAGTCGAGTCACTGACGCCAGTAAGGTAGCGCTCGTCCATCTGGTCGCCCGCCTAAAAAAGGGTGGCTTCACATTGCTCGATACACAGTTTGTCACCAGTCATCTCAACCAGTTCGGTGCCGTCGAAATTCATCGTACCGGGTATCGACAACTTTTATCTTCAGCCCTGGACAAAAACGCAAATTTTTATGGGGAGTTAGACGGCGCTGAACTAGAGTCTTTCATACAGTCCACGACCCAAACGTCATAAACGGGATGCTCCATGGCCGATAGGCCGGGACTTGAAGCAAACATCCAACCAGAATAAACCCGTTTTACAACTTCGCCAGGGCGTTCGTCTGTAATTTCCAAAAAGGCCGCGCTTTCCGGCGGTTCCTCCGGTGGTCTCTTAACGCAGGTTCGAACACGCACCCGCAAACTACCAAAAGCGACAGGTTTATCGACCGGCGCATCGAAGGTCAAAATCCGTGCCGTGACTTTATCCAGCCCCTGCAGTACAGCACCATCCGAAGCCGCCAATGCACTGCCACTGCCAAAGCAGACGACAGCAAGAATGCCCGCACGCCAAATTCGATGAATCATAAACTGAATCACTATTAGGCCTTTTCGGGACGAGTAGCAGAAAACCGTAACCGGACATAATCAGCTACCCACTGCCCATTCGGATCAAGTAAATCAGGCTCTAAATCCTTCGCCACCTCTTCTTTA
>CALIBP010000005.1 GCA_938048165.1 uncultured Alphaproteobacteria bacterium
TCTCTTCGCCAACCTTGAAGACACGGCTGAGCGTATCATCGACCTGCACCACCAATCGTGGGTCATGTTTGCTCCTGAAACCACGAACCGCGACCTCGGCTCTAACCTCGCATACCTGGTTCTGGTTCAGGTCCAGCTTCCTGGTGTTCCGGTCGAGGAGGTCATACTTGGCAATGAAGCAATTGTCATAGGCGTTGAATGTCTCCTGGAAAAACGAACACCGTTCATTGTCGTCGGAGCTTTCACAGGTTTCGACCTGTCGAAATGACAGTTTTTCACATCCAGCCAGGCTCATCGCGTCCAGCTTTGCCTGTTCCTCGGCATTCTCACAGGCTTCCTTGGGAGACATCTCGAAACTGATCGGATATTGGGCGCTGATGGCGCCTGTCCAGTTTTCAGCAGCCCATGCAGCTGGCTGCAGAAAAAATTGCAGCTGGATCGGTAATGTCAGCAAGAAAAGTCTCATATACATAACAAAAACACCATTGGCCCGTTCAACAGGGTCAAGACCCGGATCACGCCACCCCTGACCACAGGCGATACGGGTTTGCCCCAACCGCAAAACCGAAACCTCGGAGAAAGGCAAGCCGGATCTCCACTGTCTAACAGTAACAGGTTACGCTAGTGTGGAAGAGTGCAATTAATTTTTCCAGTCAGGGATTTCGCCAATGTTTCTTGATCATCCAACCGGAGTCAGTTCACCGGACTTTCCAAAGAAATCACATGAAACAACCTTCACAAGGCGGGTCATCACCGCAACCGCATTCGCGTTTGGCGCCGTTGCGCTGGTCGCCTGTGGAAATGACGCGCCCCCTGTCACCACCTATGGCGGCCTTGACAGCTGCGTGACCGATCCGGCTGTATGCAATGCTGACGACCTGTGCCGGCTTGCCGTCTTCGAGGAAGACAACATCAAACGGTGGAACGACGACAATCTGCGCTGGCAGCCCTATGTCAGGGAAGCGCAATCACGCGGCCTGAGCTGCGGTCTTTGAGATCTTGTCACCAATGTTTGACCGGAGGTCGTCATCATGAGACGCCGTCAGTTCCTGGGTTCTGCCACCGCCGCCGGGGGGCTTTATGCAACGAGCCATTATCTGCCGCTGATCAGTTCTGCCAACGCGGCGATACCCGGCACCGTCACCTGGGGCGGTGCCTATCTGCTCGATGAAACCACGACAGACATGCCACACACGAAGGCGGCGCTGGCCATGAATGCCAGCAGCAGCCCCACCGGACAAAGTGTCAACAAGGCACTTCTCGACGCCATCCGCGACGCCGACTGGACAAAAGCCGGCATCGACCTTCGCGCAGGCATGGACAAGCAGGAAACGCGTTACGGAATGGTCTTCGGCCTGTCGCGCGAGAGTGTGCTGCAAAGTGGCTATCGCCCATCTGAGGACGCGACTGCCTTCAACCTGCGACTGACCGGCTACAACATCGTCTATGACATTCTCGACCGCCGGATTATCGCCACCTTCGCTGTCCGCGGACGTTACTTTACGGCGCTTGCCGGCAAAGCTGGCGGCGCCGCATTGCCAGAACTGTATTTTGATCTTCTCGCCAACAAGCAGAATACCGGCAGCATTGCCAGATTCATGACCGATTTGGCTCTCGACTATGAATATGACATCAAATATCGCGGGAAGAATTTCAGATATATCGACACCGTCACCACCGAATTCGGCCAGGTGGCGGCTGATCTGATCGGGCTTGACCCCGTCCAATATGGCGAGGAGCTCGCTCTTGTCGCCACAACCGCGTTCTCCGAAAAGCTGAAAGTTCCTGTCATCCCCTACCAGAAAACCACGGCGGTGAACCGGCGGATGCTGAGGGAGATGACGATTGTCGCCAGTTCTGGAAATTCACCACTGAACACAGCACTCCCTCTCGGCGAGGCGCAGATCGGGATTCGTGTGTTCAATCATGGGTGGGAATTCAAAGAAGATGACGTGAAATTGCAGCAGAGAAGCAAGGCTAAAGAAAGGGCATTGCTTAAAAACGAATTCATAGACGCAACCAAGGCAGAAAACAATCTGGTTGAGTTTTATCAGGTCAATGTCACGCTGGGCTCGAGGATTGAAATCCAGATTTTTGAAATTGAAAGTGGGCGCCCGATCCTCACTCAGCAATTCTTTGGCCAATGGGCCTTTCTGGAATATGCCGATCCCGAATTTCAGATGGATCGAAGGAGCCGTATATATCTCCTTCACGAAACCCTTCTGGACCGGGCCTTCGACGCCATTCTCAATGAGGATATGCGTGGCCAACTATATGACGGGCTGTCTATCCAGCAGAAGGCGGACGAGTATTATCTGGAAGCGCTGAGCGAGGACTGGGATGTTCTGAGCGGCGAATGCGCTGAGGTTGCCTCACTGCTACCTCGCGCCTTCGGGGCCTGACCTGTTCCCCCCTGCCAGCAGACGCACGGCTGGGAGGGATCGCCACAAGCTGCCGGATCAGCGCTTCTTCTTCTTGCCGCTGCGCTTCGGCAGGACATTCTCACTGAAAGCCACCGGCTTTGATTCCAGCTTGGCGTTCGCGCGCTTCGCATAGGCGAGGATCGAACGCCTGAGTTCACAGGCAATGGGGCGTGATTGCGCCACTTCCTTGAACAGCATGATCGATTCCTCATCGAGCAGATCCCCGAAGCTCCCCCCCATCGCTAACGAAAAGGCAAAGGTCGCCCCAATTGTTCGTGCCTTGAGGACATAGGCCTCGGTTCGCTGATAGATGCCCTGCAGTCTTTCCTTACCAACGGCGTCAAGTGCCCCGAAACTCTCCTGCTTGCGGCTCATAAAATCATCAAACGCCGCCGTCTTGACGATCAGTTCGTTAACCGTGGCCACTGACGGGTCCGACTGGCTGGCAAGCATGTTGTAATCAGCCTTGTATTTCTCCACTTCAGACCCGATTTTGCCAAGGGTCGCAAGGTCGATCAGCAGCTCGCCGCGCATCCGCATGAGTTCCATGACCTGCGGGCGCAACGCCTGGGTGATGGCGGAATTGCCGGAATTGGCCTTCATCTGCTGTTCCAGCGCGGCACGATTCTTCTCGGCCTCGGCAATCAGCCCGATATACATATCCCGATTTTCGTAGCCCGGCTCGACAACAAGCCGCATGAAGGTGTCCTCAATGATATGGGCCAGATCGCCCGGCATCTGCTGGGCCTCTTCATACCCGGGCCGCATCCAGGAAACGGCGTTCTTCAGATTCACGTCACGCCCGTATCCCTTGTACCAGCGCAACCCCTCGACGTAACGCGCCGCGAACTGGTTGGATTTTGCCGCCTCTTTGATCAATCGCTCACCAACGGCCTGCTTGCCGCCGGCATCGGGGAAGAAATGATGCACCAGCCCATAGGCGAATTTCGCATCGGCGGCCCTGACCTTCTTCTTGGCATCAAACGAATTCGTATTGGCCGTCGCCACCATCACCGCGAGATCCGTGGCATTCGGGCGCCGGAGGAAATTGTCGAACAATTCCTCGACTTCGTCGGTGGCAAAACCCGTCTTGTAGATATCGAAACTGATCAGATAGGGGTGCGAGACCGGCTTTGATTTCTTTAATGCGATATCAAGCTGGTCCTTAGGCATGCCAAAATCGCTCTCGACGGTTTTGAAGTCCGGCTGCGACAGCTTCTTGTAGATGCTTGAGGTGGGAACCGGCTCACAGATAAATCTGATGGAGGATTCGCTGTCACCGAAATCATCCGGCTGCGAAGCCGCCACCGGCGACGAGGCCCCGCCTGATGACTGTGTGGAACCACCCGATGAGGCGCTGTTCCCATTGCCACCGCCCTGCGGGGCCAACTGCTTTTCAACATCCCCAAGAGCCTTTTTCAGGTCCTTGAAAAGGTTCGCATGCGCGGCCCCCGAAATACTCAGAGAAACTGCCACCAAAGACGCCAGGCCAAAAATCCGGAAAGACACGATAAAAACCCCAAAACCCATCCAATTTTTTCATGATATACCGGAACGACGGGAACAATAGTGCCGTCTGGGCAAAACTCTTTTGCCATGTGATTCGGTGCGGCCATGAAAATGAAACTAGGTACCAGACAACGTCACAGGGTACTATGTTCCCGCTAAGAGATTGAGTAGTGGAGTAATTCAGCATGCGTTTCATTATCACACGAGCGGCCAGACTCGGTCTTGTGGCTCTCCTGCCCGTCGTTTTTGGGCCTATAAACAATGTGGTCGCGCAGAACCTTGACCTCGACAGTTTTCTCGCGCCGGTTCAGGGTGGCAGCGAAGCCGTGCAGGGTGACGTGGAGGTTGGCGACACCGTCCATGCCGAAACGATGCAGGATGGATTGAACGCCGCCAACGGTCTGCTGGCTGAGGATGGTGACGGGGTGCTGCTTGTCAGCACCAAGACCGGTCTCGGCACGATCGCGCGGGCGTCAGCCTCCTACAACACCTACCAGAATATCAACGCGACAATGCTGTCGAAGCGGG
>CALIBP010000006.1 GCA_938048165.1 uncultured Alphaproteobacteria bacterium
CAGCCGTCACCGGATAGGTCGACCACCTCCCGCGTTCCTTCAAACAGGTTGGGTTTGATAGAATTGGCACCGTAAACAATGGCGTTTCCGATAGCCGTGCCACCCGTAAAAAGCTGTCTTGGTAAGGTCTCAAGTTTTTTCGCGAAATCCTCCAAATCTGACTTCTTCTCAATCAATGTCCAGTCAATGATCGGGATTTGTAGTTCGGGGCCGCTCCATTCCACATAGGACAAGGCAATCCGCCGTAATATCCCGTTTCTAATACCGTGCCAGATATCAGGGTGACGGAGGGCTTTCGCATATCCCTGGCGCTGTATCAGGAACTCTAGATCATCGACGCTACCCGATCCGTCGGCCATCAGAATCAATTCCAGATCAACCGGTACTCGCTTCTGCGCTTGTGCCGAAAACACGAACAGGATTGGCACAAGGAGGCAGGCAAACCCGATTTTTGCAACTATCCGTCTAAGTCGCACGGACCTTGCCATACATATCAACAAACTGCTTCTCATCTGCCCCCACTGGATTGCCTGCAATTCTATCAACAAGCCAATCCGCCATCATATTCCCGAAATGCGGTCCCTGTGCGACAGAAGAGGCACCACCCATACTGTGTTTCGCCCCTTCATAAACAACCAGCTTCTTTGACGCAGTAATACAGTCATACAGATCGTAGGTATGCTGGATAGGACTCAACTCATCATCTTCACCTGCAAGGATCAACATCGGGCAGGTTATTTTTTCCGCATAGGGCCGCGGGTCAAAGCCTTCACAGAATTCATCAAACGCGTCGTCATCGGTGACATTCGACATCATCATGAACCGCATCCGAAAGGTTGGTGATGCTGCATTGAAGATTGTGTAGCACCCTGGTTCATGTATCGCGAACGCTTGCGCTACGCCTTTGATCCGATCTCCCAAAGATGCTGCGGCTACCAAGCTAAAATAGCTGCCAAAACTTGTCGCCCGTATCGCCAGTCGATCTGGATCAATTGCAGGATGTTTTTCCAGCCAGTCAAATGTCGCGACGGCCGCCGGACCGTGATTACTCGGCGTGGCAAAAACGCCCCTCCCCGGACACTCACCCTGTCCCGGACCGTCCATCGCTAGAACCGCAAAACCGCGTTCAAGATAAGGATCGCCATACATCGAGACGACATTTTCCTTGCAGCCGTCCATGCCGCCGATATTGACAATACAGGGAAATTTCTCGCCAGAACCAGGTGATCTCGGCAGGTGCAGCATGCCTGAGAGAGCCCCATCGCCAAATGGGATATCGACGCGCTCAATTGGGCGGGGGGCAAGCTCAATAAACTTATCATAACAGGTGATAATCTGTGCCTCGTATTCACGATAACGGTCATCAATTTCATAAAGCGGCCAGCGCGCTGCCGACCACAGTAGAGACGCGGTAATATAGCTTTCACGCGCGGGAACGAGACGTCCCTCTTCTTCATATTGTACGGCCTGCGCCTGCACCCGCCTGCCGGCGGCAGCGAATTCTCGATGCGCGTCCGTAAACTTCTTCATGCGCGCTCCGGCAGCCCTGAAAATACCAGCAGCAGCAGGACCGGCAGGTCGCGCATAATGGGACAAACGTTCCTGATCCCACTCGATCCCAATGGTCTGGACCACGCTATCCATCAGCCAGCGCTGCTGATACCACCGTTTCGAACGGCGATTCACTTCTCCTCTCATAGAAGCCTCCTTATCCCTGTGATCTATCGCGAACCAGAACTCCTGGCGTCGCCGGTTCGCTAACTCTGCTTTAGTGCTTGCCCGCCGCGGATACTGAAGGTCGTATCTCCCCATCGGGTACCTGCTTGATCCCATCCGGCAGATGCCATTCCGAGAAAAGATTGTTCCGGTAATTATGCGGTTTCCAGTTTTCTGTCAGATAGTCTGAATCGGTGAAATATTCGATGGCACCACCACAAGGTGCCTTGAAATACCAGAAATAGGCCGACGAAATCGGATGCCGTCCAGGACCTACCTCGGTTGCCCAGCCTTTCTTGTCGAACGCCACGCCACCGCCAAAGACTTCGTGGATATCGCGAACCTCAAAAGCCGTATGGTGGTACTTTATGTTGCCAGCCTCACTCCAGATCATGAACAGGTTATGATGCTGGCTCTTTGCCGCACAGCGTAAAAACAACGCTGCCTTGCCATAGCGATCAGAGAGCCAGAACCCCAGCCGGTCTTTATAAAATTTCTCCGCAGCCTTCAGGTCAGGAAGAATAAATCCAATATGCCCCATGCGGATTGGGTGGGCATCTTTGTAGAATGTACTGATCTCATCCACCCGCTCCTGCATATCGAACGAGTTGATCTTGCTGCGGGCACCATCGATTCTGGTTTTGGGTTTCCAAACCCTGAAACCAACGCCCAACCCATTGGGATCAATACAATGCAACGTCCCGTCTTTATCTTCGATGATCTCGCGGTCCTTGGTAAGTTCCCGCTTGATTTCGGCGAGATGTTTTTTGGAAGATACGCCCCAGACCATTTCGCGGAAATGCATGTCAGGTCCCGCGGCTGGTGGCAAATTTTTTGCTTTGGGTGATTTCAGCTCAACGCGACTACCAATCTTGGTCTCGAAAATTGAATGCGTCGGCGTCGCTTTAACTTTGCGCAATCCCCAGTCTTTATAGAAGCGCTGCGCCTCCTTCATGTCTGGCGCCGCAAAAAGCGTCGAATATAAACCCGTGAAAGCCATCTTGCCCCCTCGGCCAGAACTCTGGCCTAAATTAATCCGAAACACTGTTCACCACAGGCTACGGGAGGCAGGAACCAACAGCAAGGGTGCGTTAAGGACTCGCCTTACTGCGGCAGATCACCGTCGCCATATCCGGTCCGGGCAATAAAGCGGCGTAGACCGATGTCGGTATCCCAAACCCGCTGATGTGCTTCCATAAGATAAGGCAGAGCGACCTGGCGCTGTTTCACAACGTCTTCGTACTCAGGAATAAAGCTCTTCATCAGATCAGCCACTTCCTCGCGAAGCGCTTCTTCGTCAATCGTCTGGACAACCCGGTCTTTCATGACCACCTTGCCATCGATGATAACTGTATCGATGGAACGCCCGGTCTCGGAATAGACCAGCTGACGGGCTGCACTATTATAGGGCAGATAGGCGGTGTCATTCATATCGAGCAGCATCATGTCCGCCTTGTAGCCCGGCTTGAGAGCACCAAGCTGATCTTCCATACAAGCTGTTCGCGCGCTTCCTATCGTGCCATGACGCAGCGCTTCATGAGCCAGCGGTGTCCCCGGAACCGGATCACTGACTGCGCCTAACATGCAATAGGCTTTCATGGCCTGGAACATGTTTTGAACATCACTACCCGAGCAATTATCGCAGCCAAGCCCGACCCGCATACCGGCATCGCGCATATCCCGCATCGGCGAGATACCGCTTTTGAGCTTCATATTACTGTTGTAACAAAGCACGGCCCCGGCATCGGCTTCCGCCATCTGATCCATCTCTTCGCGGCTGATCCACACTGAATGGGCAATATTGAGCCGGTGATTGAGCATTCCGGCGGCATCGAGATAGTTGATAAAAGACCCGCCATATTCGCCATACATCTCACGCGCCATGACAACTTGACCACGGGTTTCATAGACATGAATATAAATGCCAAGGTCATGACGTTCCGCAAAATCAGCACATCCAGATAGAAGTTCTAGTGAACAGCGCTGTGGGGCAAACGGTCCAACGGCCCAATGGGTCACACCCTTGGCCGGGCGGCGCTGAATCTGCGCCTCCAGCATATCGAGCTGTTCTTTCGGATTATTAGCCTGATTGCCCATCATTTCCTGGATTTCAGGCGGCAGCAGGTCGCGATAGCGCAGCATGCCCACTGCTGGGATATCAAACACCATCGGAGAGAAAACGACGCGTTCACCGATTTCTTCATAAGCATCGAGAACAACATCAACATTTTCTTCCGTCATCGGGATGAGGCCGAGCATATCCTGCACGGTGGTGATACCGCAGCGCATCGATTCCAGAGCGCCAACCAGGGTCCGGATCCGAATTTCCTCTTTCGAGCGAAATGTCCCCATAGGCAAGGTGTAAAGAAGCCAGAACTCCAGCGGGATATCCTCAAACATCCCGCGGCACAGCGTGTCATGAGAATGGTAATGTGCGTTGATTAATCCCGGAACGACCAGATGATTAGACGCGTCAACGACTTCCGCTCCAGCTACCTGTTCTGGTGAAAAGTCGGTACCGATGGCAGAGATATCAGAGCCTTCCACCAAAATGTCTGCGTCCGACGGCCGATGTACATCTCCATCATGATCATAAACCAGACCACCCTTAATTAGCAGTTTATCGGCCATTTCTTCCTCACCCGTTTCGTTCCTGTTAGCGTGACGCTATCATGCACACAGCGCCGCTTCAAACCATCGAAACTCAAAAGAAAACCCTATGCCCACAGATCAATTGAATGAACTGCCCGCCACCGAAATTGTTGAGAAAATTGCCAAAGGGTCGGTAACCGCCGAAGCCGTGACCCAGGCCTGTCTCGACCGCATTGCAGCGCGCGAAAATACTGTCAAGGCCTGGGCCTATATTGACCCGGATTATGCGCTGGCACAGGCGCGCATTCTTGACGAGGCCCCAACGAAAGGGCTGCTACATGGTCTGCCGATTGGTGTGAAGGACGTCATCGACACATCCGATATGCCGACCCAGATGCAATCCCCAGCCTATGAAGACCATCAACCCAAGACTGATGCGGCCTGTGTTGCTATCCTGCGGGCCGCCGGCGCCGTAATTCTTGGCAAGACCGTCACTTGCGAATTTGCCGGTTCCTTCCCGGGACCAACAACCAACCCCCACAACCCGGCCCACACGCCCGGAGGTTCCTCTAGCGGCTCAGGCGCTGCGGTGGCTGACTTTATGGTTCATGGCGCTTTCGGCACCCAGACCGGCGGTTCCGTTCTCCGCCCGGCAAGTTTTTGCGGCACGGTTGGCTACAAGCCGACTTATAATCTCATTAACCGCGCCGGGCTGATGTTCGCCGCAGAAAATCTCGACACGATTGGGCTTTTGACCCGAACGATAGATGACGCTGATCTTTTGATGAGTGTCCTGCTTAACCGGCCGCGGTCGGAAATTATCCCCGCAGACGCCAAACCCAGGATCGGTTTGTGCCGGACCCATCACTGGGATTCCGCTCTGCCCGAAACCATTGCTGCCATCGACGATAGTGTAGAGCGTTTAAAAGCGGCAGGTGCCGAGATCGTTAACATCACCCTGCCCGACTCGTTTGCCGATTTGAGTAAAGCCCGCAATGTCCTCAACGACTTTGAACGAAGCCGCGTGATGGCCGACCTGTGGCAAAATGAGCGCGATCAACTCAGCGACAACATTGCCAAGCAGCTCGAAAACGGTACACCGATGGATTTCGCGACCTATCAAAATGCGGTTGTTCTCGCCAATGACAGCCGCGCGCAGCTAGATGATGTTTTTGGCGATGTTGATTTCATTCTCGCGCCGTCGGCAACCGGAGAAGCCCCCGAAGGGCTGGACTATACCGGCGATCCACAATTTCAGGGCTGCTGGACCATCCTGCATGTTCCAACAATCTCGTTGCCCACTCACAAAGGACCGGCAGGCCTCCCGGTAGGCATTCAGCTCGTTGGCCGTCGCTGGCAGGACGAAACCTTGCTTAGCTGGTCGCGCTGGATTGTGGAAAAATTGGGGACTTGGCGCTAGCGCGGTCAGGCCGTAATGGCTAGCCTATGGTCATCACGCGTTCGTG
>CALIBP010000007.1 GCA_938048165.1 uncultured Alphaproteobacteria bacterium
TTAAACCGGATCATAAAATAGCCGATAAAGGCAAAGATGAACGCGATGACGACATCGCCGATTTCGGTGTTAAGGGCGAAGGCACCAACCAGCGCCACGACGGTCACGGTTGGGATCAGCATATGAACACTGATCCGGGTCAGCAACGCCATATACTTCGCTAATAGGAGAACAACAATTGTCGCGAAAATCGCCGAGACTGTAAGGGCAACAACCAGCGTGAAGACCAGATCCTGATGGTCTTCCAGGAGTTTTTGTCCGGGTTCGATACCGTGTAAAATGAGAACGCCGAGGAATACGGCGGTTTCCGCACTCCCCGGAATACCAAAGGCAAGTGTTGGGATCAACGATCCCCCATCCTTCGCATTATTGGCAGATTCGGGAGCGATCACGCCTTTTATATTACCCTTGCCGTATTCGATATCGGGAGTCGGGTCGCGCTGGGCCTGGGTTGAATAGCTCAGGAAGGCGGCGACGGTACCGCCGACACCGGGAACGGCGCCAATAAAGGTGCCATAGCCAGAGCCGACGAGCGTGGTTGACCAGTTTTTGAAAACTTCCTTGATACCGGAGGAAACACCGCTGATCTCGACATCTGCCGCCTCCTGAGAAATGGAGCCACCTTTGACGGCGAGGTTGATCATTTCGGAAATGGCGAAGAGCCCGATCAGGGCCGGAACTAATTTAATCCCGTCCTCCAGGAGCGGGATACCAAAGTCAAATCGGACGGTACTGGTGACATCGTAATAACCGACAAAGCCGACCATCAATCCAATGATCGCGGTAATCAGGCCTTGAAGTAGTCGGTCTCCTGACGAGACCGCGATGGCGCACATGCCAAAAATCGCCAGCATAAAAAATTCAGGTGGGGTGAACAAAAGCACGATCGCTTTCATGATCGGAATCACTGCCACTAGTGAAATGACGCCAATGACGCCACCCATGGCAGAAGCCGTTGCCGCGGCACCGATGGCCATGCCAGCTTTGCCCTGTTGGGCTAAGGGGTAGCCATCAAAAGTCGTGGCGGCATTCGGGGCAATGCCGGGCGTGTTTAGAAGAATGGCACTGACGGACCCGCCAGTGGATGTGGCTGCCATAACGCCACCCATCAAAATGATGGCCTGCCAGGGTTCCATGCCGAAGGTCAGTGGAATGAGGAGTGCAACGGCTGTTGTGCCACCGAGGCCAGGGATGGCGCCAAATAATAATCCAACCGCTGATCCGGCTGCCAACAGCAATAGAGAATGGATGGAACCGAGATTAACGATTCCTTCTAACAATGCATCAAACACGGATTTCTCTGCCCCCTGTGATCAACTTAGCCTTATAAGTCTGTCAGAAATGTCCGCACGCACACACACACTTGATGTGCCTGTTTTGTTGTGTGCGCGGAAAGGAAACGGCCGATGCTTGCGCACCGGCCGTTGATAACAACAGTTTATCTGGTCTTCTTGTTACTCGCGGCAAGAACATCCTTGTATTGGACGTAGTACGAGTAAAGTTGACCAACCAGTTTCGTCGCGTCTGCGGCGTTCAAAGGTGCAACCGGACGACCGACCTTTTTACCCCAGGCTACGAATTCCGGGTCAGTCACTGAATCCCAAACCGCTTTGGCCAACCGGTCCTTGATGGCTTTAGGGGTCCCTGGTGTTGTGCCGATAACTCGATCACCACCGAGGATCGCAAGATCCTTCTGGCCCATTTCACCAGTTGTCGGGACACCGAACTCAGACTTGCCGTTGGTGATCTCGAGGATTGGCTTCAGGTCCTTAAAGGCAGCCTGCTTTTTCTTTTTGCTGCTGACATACTTTTTGAAGCTGCCTTTGGCCAGAATTGTCAGATCGCCATCGCCGCGGATAACACCAAGCGAATAACGCGAGCTTGATTTATAGCCGGTGATGTATTTTGGTTGAACGCCAAGGGCATTCCAAAGAATGGCGCTGGCGAGATAACCCGTTGTGCCGGGGCCTGTGATCGGAATTTTGATCTGATCTTTGGCTTTCAACACATCCTGGATCGTCTGGTATTTACTCTTTTTGGCACTGACGACAATGATGTAACGGAACTGGGCGACACGACCCAACCAATCCATCTTACGGACATCATAACCGGCTTCTTCACCGATAATATTCGGCATGGCATGACCGGGCATGTTGAACATCATGATGTGGGAACCGTCGGCCTTACGTTTTGCAAGGAAGGCAGCGGCTTTCTTGCCACGTCCACCGGGCAGGTTCTTTGGAACAATATTGACCTTACCGCCAAGATGTTTTTTCAAATATGGTGCGAGCTTACGGGTGATGGTGTCAAAACCACCGCCAGGACCATAGGCGATCAGGAATGTAATATTCTTCTTTGGAAATTTCTGCGCCTGTGCTGGCACAGCAGCAACCATTGCAACCGCACTCAAGGCGACTGCACCAGTCAAAATTTTACTAAACATAAAAAATACCTCCCTTTAGTTTCATTTGCCCCGATAATTAATTTTTAGGGCCTTTACGATATTGCGCGGATATCAGCTTAGACGAACAAAACCGCGCTGTTAACCCGGAATGACGGAAAAAAATGAGGGGAAAATTGATCGCAGCGCTGGGTTTTACTGTTAAAAGCGGGTTAGTATTTTGATTGTTGCGCAGAACAGTGCGTGTTGAAGTCGGGTGAGGGAACTATGGCTACTGTGGTCTCAAAATTGACAGTGAAACCTTTACATCCTGCTGTCGGGGCGCGCGTGACAGGGGTCGATTTGCGTGATCCGATTAGCGAAGACATGGCGCAACAAATTCGCGAGGCCTTTACGGAACATTCTGTTCTGTGTTTCCCGGGGCAAGAGATCACAAACGACAATCAGGCGGATTTTGCGGCTTTGTTTGGCAGAGCTGATACGGCTGACCGGACCAAAGAAGATCCTGACAACAAGCAATCCAAACGCGGCGTGATGTTTGTCAGCAATATTCGCGAGGATGGAAAGCCGATTGGCGTGTTGCCAGATGGCGAAATGCATTTTCATTCGGATGGTGCCCATCGCGACAAGCCTTATCGTGCAACGACTCTGTTTGCCATCGAGGTCCCAACAGTCGGTGGAGAAACCAAGTTCGCCGGGATGGCCGCTGCGTACGAGGCTCTACCGGAAGCTCAAAGGGGACTGCTCGACACGCTAGAGGCACGACACGTTTTCAATTACAACAAGACGACGCGTGAGGAGATGAGGCGCGATGACGATGTCTCTCATGCAATTCACCCGCTGGTAAAGGTGCATCCTGATTCAGGACGAAAATCGCTTTATGTCAGTCGATTAATGACTTGCAACATTGTCGGCATGGATGACGAACAAAGCGAAGACCTGTTGATATCTTTGTTTGATCACTGCGAGAGGACGGAATTCGTTTACGCCCATAGCTGGAAACCCGGTGATTTAGTGATTTGGGACAATCGTAGCGTCAATCACGCGCGCAATGATTTCCCAGCGGATCAACGTCGATTGTTACGGCGCTATACGGTATCGGAACCGGACTAGCCTTAATCGAAACGGTCTACTGTTGCATTGCCAAGTTCACGGACTTTCCTGCGATATGCAGTAACAGCCTGTTCGTGACGAATAGCATTGCCCTCATCGTCGTCGGGCACGGGCGCTTGTTCGTGATCAAAATTTCCAAACCTGTCCTCCCCGCGAACAAGTAAGGCGCTCGTCCGGCCTTCCCCGATCTGACCAAGATGTGGCGGATGGTAGATAAAGGTAATGCCCATGCGCCGGTCATCACCTTTATTCGGCAGAGAACCATGTACAAGAAAGGCATGGTGGATAGAGGCTTCGCCCGGCTGTAGTTCGACCGAAACCGGATCGATATTATCTCCGCTTATATCCACGTTTTGACCACTCGATAGCATATTACCATTGCCGATATCGGGCGCTTTTAAATCACGAAGTCCCCCCTTTTGCGTCCCGGGGAGAAATTGCATACAGCCGCTCTGCTCGGTGGCGGGGGACAGGGCAATCCAGGCTGTTAACACCTCGCAGGGATCATGGCCGAAATAGGTATTGTCCTGATGCCAGCTAACATAGGCGTCATCGCTGGGTTCCTTAATCCACGCCGTATTGTGATAGATCATGATGTTGGGACCAATTAGGTCTTCGACAGCATCGAGCAGTTTGGGATGGGTCGCCATTTCAAACGCCCAAGGAAAACGAAGATAGAATTTAGTCTGCCCCAGCCCACGGAAAAACTTGCCCATCGTTGCTTCAGTATCTTCAACATTGGCACGGCAAGCAGCTACCTCCTCAGCATTGAAAATGGGGACGGGGGTCACAAACCCGTTTTCGTGATACTCGGCTACTTGTTCTTCGCTTAGGACCTTGGGCATTTACCCTCCTGGTGAGCTCTAGCTCTGCGCGGTAAGAAACGTTTTAAGGACGGCTGTAAATTCTTCCGGACTATCGATTGTTGACAGATGACCCGCATCGGGGATTACTTTGATTTCCGAGCCAGCAATACCGTCGCGAATAAATTCAGATTCAGCCATCGGTGTCGCATCGTCTGAATCCCCAATGACCACTATCGTCGGCGCTTTCACCAAGGAAAGATCTCCACTGGCATCATAGGTTAGCAATCCCCGAATAGTATCGACGTAAGCTTTCGGTGGGCACTTGGAGATTTCCTCGGCCAGCTCATCCAGTTTTTCCATCGGCGTGGTTGGCATCAGCCGGTCTCCAGCATATTGGCTGCCAAACTCCTGCATGGAGAGATAAGCGACGGCCTCTTGCGTTGCGTAGATGCGGTCTTCTGATCCGTCACGAAGGCGCGCAAAACTATCGGCAATGGTCATCGATAGGGCGATATCAGGATTTAGTCGGTTTAGGCATAGGGCAATTGGGCCGCCCATCGAGAGTCCAACGATATGGCATTTGTCGATGTTCAGGTGATCGAGCAGTGCTTTATGGTCCTGGACGATGTCCTCTAGCGAGAACGAACCATTATAGGAAGAAGCACCATGTCCCCGACAGTCCGGAGCAATACAACGATAATCCGCCTTTAGGACAGCGATCTGATCACGATAGAGATAATTATTCGTGCCGAGCGAATGGATGAACAGGATTGCCGGGCCGGTGCCCTCATCCACGTAAAAGATTTGTTCACCGTTGGACTCAAATGTCGGCATTAACCGGGTCTCCTTGCGCCTATTTAAGAGTTATTAATTAGCGCAAAACTATCACTCAGTCCGATATAGCGAAACCCCGTCTCGTTATCAGGCAGCCCCAATCATTGGGGCGCCTTCAAGGGTGCAGCGCCGTAACAGGCGAGTCTCTTCGGCAGGAAAGTCTGTTCGAGCATGAGTTGAACACCGATTATCCCACATCGCGAGGTCGCCTGGCTGCCAGACATGTTCATAGATCACGGCTGGATCTTCGGCGATTTCGATCAGCTGGCCAAGGAGGTCGTCGCTTTCTTCTCGGGGAAGATCTTCGATCACTGCAGAAATCAAACGACTGACATAGAGGGCTTTTTTCCCGGTTTCCGGGTGTTTGACAAAGATCGGTTGCCATTGATGCTGAATGCCATCGAGACCTTTTTCGAGGTCGACTTTTTCCAACATCGTAAAATTATAGGCTTGCAGGACTTTGCGCCCCCGAAGCCGTTCCTTGATGTTATCGGGAATATTTTCGTAGGCCAGATACTGGTTGGCGAACTTAGTGTTGCCGCCAGTGGAGGGCAGCTCAAGCGCATGGAGTAACGTGGCTTTATGGGGTTCCGGCCGATAGCTCATATCGTGGTGAAACCACATTTCTCCGTCCTGCAATGAGCCTATATAGTTTCCGTTTTCATCGCGCTGATTGGTAACCAGCATGATGCTGCCGTCATAACCGTTGGCGACCTCGTTTTGTACTTCCTTCGGTGTTGCCCTGATGCCGACATCGCCAAATTGATTGGCGAAGGCAACCTGTTCGTCCTTTGACAAAGACTGACCCCGGAATATCAAAACGATATGATCCAACCAAGCCTGATAAATTTTATCGACAGTGGCTTTGTCGAGTGTATTGCGCAAATCAATGCCGGTTACTTCGGCACCAATCGGTGCATCAAACGGAGTGATAGTGAGTGTCATCGGGGGCTCATTATTCGATAAAGTAATTTGGCTCTATTTAGGTTGCCGGGATCATTTCTTCGCCTAGAAGCGTGCAGCGCCGCAGCAACCGCCGTTCTGTGGCGGGGAAGTCAGTTCGCGCATGGCAGGAGCAGTAATTGTCCCACATTGCCAATTCACCCTTAGTCCAGACATGTTCGTAATAGTTTTCAGGCGCTTCGCTGATTGCATAAAGCTCCTCTAAAATTGCATCACTTTCGTCGCGCGGGATGTCATCAATTTTAGCGGTCATGAGCCTGTTGACGTAAAGTGCCGTCCGCCCGGTCTCAGGATGTCTTACAAAGATTGGTTGCCACTTGTTGTGAATGCCCGTCAGGTCGCCATCAATGTCGACGGTTTCTGTCATGTGATAATCATAGACCTGCAATGCCGTGCGGCCTTTCAACTGCTTTTTTAGTTCTTCGGGGATCTGTTCATAAGCCCGGTACATATTGGAAAAGCGCGTATTCCCACCCGTAGAGGGGAGGTCGATAGCATACAGCATGGTGCCTTTATGGGGCTTGGGCATGTAGCACATGTCATGATGGAAATACATTTCGCCATCAGGCAAGGAGCCTACATATTTGCCTGTTTCATCTTTGACATTGGTAACTAGCATTATGGCGGCATTGTAATCGGCACCTTCAGGGCGCTCTTCTGCACGACGTGACCGGGTCCCGGTATCTCCGAAATTTCGGGCGAAAGTAAGCTGTTGATCCTGTGTGAGGTCCTGGTCAGGGAAGATCAGGACAATGTGATCATGCCAAGCCTGAGTGAGGACCGAGACTGTCTCTGCATCGAGTGGCTTACCGATGTCGATACCAGTGACCCTTGCGCCAAGCGCCTCTGATAGGGGCGTAAAGGAGATTTGCGATTTTAAAACGCTAGCCATAGCTGCCTGTATCCTGAAGTTTCTTGTGTCGCTTTATTATAGCTGCAAGGTTTACCTGATTCCAGCGAGTGTAGCACAATCTAATTCATCAGAATTTCTTATGACAAGCGTACTTATCGAGACCGGGCAAAAATTGTCGGCGCTTTTAAAAAGGCAGGATGACACTGCAGACCGACGCGAGCTGGTCGCGGAAATACATGATTTTCTCGCCATGTTAGAGGGTATTAAGCCAGTATTCCTGCACGGACGCGGTCTGGCTCCGCCGATCTGGATTGAGGAGGTTTTGGGAATCGCGGGTGACCTTGAGCTCCGTGTTATTGAGGGGCCCTTTTGGGACGCCACCGATTATGGCGAATTTCCTGAATGGTATGCTGAGAAAAGTCGGGCTCAGCTTGAGCCTTATCGGGCCTGGTATATCTACAGGGATGATGCCGTTGAGATGCCCGTGCGTCGTATAAACGCAGCATCTGGTCGTCTGTCGATGACCGAAGAGGCGCAGCTTCTCGGATATCCGGTGTGCTGCGTTAACGCCCATTATGAAAGGGCAAATCGATATCATCGGGGAACACTTGCCATTCTCAAACGTCTCTCTAATGGCGATGATAACATGATGCAGAAACTGTTTTTGGGTGGCGCGCAATTGACGCCGGTGACTCAGCAGGAAATTGAAGATTTCCACGAGGCTTTTGACATTCACGAACCGCGGTTGGGTAGCTGGAATATGTGCCATTCCTGCGCGAACGGAACGAACAGCGCCTCTAAAGTCTTGTCGATGCAATACTCTAAAGTGATTCAAAGAGCGAAATTAAATCCCATTTAGGCACGCGCCAGTGCCATATTTGCGGCGGTAATTACGCGCAGACCTTTTTTAGGGTCGACGAATTCGGCGAGCGTTTCCGTCACTTCAGCCTTCAGGCTCTTTAGTCCGTCAGCATCAAGCTGCTCGAGCGCGTGTCGTGAGGATGGTCCCCCTGCAGCCAGACATTCAATGAAGTTCTCCGCCGACGGGAAGTAGCTATCCATCTGTTTGCGAACGACAGAAACATCTTTGAAGCCGGCATCCTGAAGAAGGTCACCCAACATTACTGGGTCACCAAAAGAAAACGGGTGAACAACGCCTTTGGCATCGACGCCATGTTTTTCCAGGGACGTGGCGACCGCGGCATGGGCGGGGTTTCGATGTGGTGCGCAATAGACTGTTAATGCGAGCCGTCCTTTGTCTACTAGTACCCGCTTCATTTCAGATAGGCCCTTTTCTTTATCTGGGAGAAACTGCAAAAGTTGATTGCCGGCGACAATATCGAATGCACCATCGTTGTAGGGCATATCCGTCACGTCGCCCTGTTGCCAATCGACCCGCCTATCGGGATCAAGTGTACGGGCATGAGCGATCATGCCAGCATTGAAATCAATCGCGGAGACTGAACCGCCGGTACCCACGATTTGGGCGGCGTAGCGCGCGGCCGCGCCACTGCCACAACCAACATCGAGAAGTCGATGATTTTCTTCAGTACGTACATGGTCAATCATGGCTTCTGACCAGGGACCAAAGATAGTCGGCACCAAATATTTTTCGAAGGCTTCGGCAGCGGAAGTGTCGATTTCGCCGTCTTTTCCGTTGTCAGCCATAGTTATCCTCTTCTCTTTGCTGGTTGATT
>CALIBP010000008.1 GCA_938048165.1 uncultured Alphaproteobacteria bacterium
TGTGGACCGCAGTGTATTCATCGATTCTGAGGCGCTGATTTTGTTCCGAGTATTTTCGAACCTGATCTCTTTGGTATTCTCGATTTGCCTGGCCGGTAACGCTATGGCAGTGGAATTCGCCGCACACCGGGCTCTTTATCGTCTAACACTTGCATCAGCGCCTGCTTCAGGTGGTGTTGTCGGTGTAAGCGGTGAAATGGCTGTTGATTGGCAAAATGCCTGTAATGGGTGGACGTTCGATTATCGGTCCGTCATTGATATCCTCAAAAATGAGGACGGCAATTTACGTCTTGCGACCTCCGCCACAACTTGGGAGTCCTCAGACGGCCGCCAATATAATTTTGATGTTCGTCATAAAACCAATGATACCGAGATTGAACAAATATCCGGTGTTGCCCGTGTTCTGAAGAGGGGAGGTGTCGGCCAGGTTGATTTTACAAAGCCCAAGAAAAAAAGCCTGTCACTTCCTGCCGGAACATTATTTCCAATTGCTCACTCCCTGGCAATTATGGAGGCGACGAGAAATAAAGGGTTGCCGACATTTGTTTCTCGCAATGTATTTGATGGGATGGATACTACCGGGCTTTATCTCGTTAATGCCGTTATTGGGAAAGCCAGAAAACCCGAAACAGGTTCTGAAGTCCTGCCATCCTATATGCGCCATGAGAAATCTTGGCCAGTGGGGTTAGCATATTTTCGTCGCAATAGTGATAAAACGACCCCCGATCATGAAATCAATATGGCGATTTATAGAAATGGGGTTGCTGATAAGTTTTTGATGAATTTTGAAGAGTTCGTCATTCGCGCTGAGCTGGTTCGTGTAGAAATCTCTAAAAAGCCTGTTTGCAAAGGTTAAGGGCCGCTATTCGAGCGGCCATAACCAGGCAGCGCCTCGAACACCACTCGCATCTCCATGTTTTGGAGGTTTGAGCGGGGTGTCGACGCGGTCAGAAAAACACCATTTCTGCCATAAGTTGGGAACGTTTTTATACAACCGTTTAATATTGGACAGAACGCCACCCAGTACAATTATATCCGGGTCAACCATGTTGATTACGCTCGCCAAAGCGCACGCGAGCTGTTCTTCATATAGAGACATTGCGGCGCGGGTATATTGGTCGTTGTCGTGGAGACGATTAACTATTTGATTTGGAGAGAGGTATTGTCCGCTATGGTCAAAAAAACTACGTGCGAACCCCGGCCCAGAAAGAAATGTTTCGATACAATTACGTTTGCCACAATAACATTCTCTATCTTTCCGGCTGTCTTTGGAGGACGATGTCTCCTGTAAAGGAAGTGGTGAGTGTCCCCATTCTCCGGTGATACCATTTAACCCTGATATAGTGTCTCCGCTGATGCACAGCCCGCCACCGACGCCGGTGCCGAGGATGACGCCAAATACCAGCTTGAATCCAGCTCCCGAGCCGTCAGTGGCTTCAGAAAAAGTGAAGCAATTTGCGTCATTGGCAACACGGACAGGCCTTTCCAATGCAGCTTCGAGATCACGGTCAATGGGATTTCCAATCAGCCATGTTGAATTGGCCCCCCTAACAAGACCAGAGTGGGGAGAATTGGTTCCTGGGATACCGATTCCGATACTGCCTTTTTCAGACAGCACGTTTTCAAGCGCCTCGATACCCTCTTTTATGGCTGTTATAGTTGCTCGATAATCGTTCTTTGGTGTTGAAACCCTGTTGCGACCGAGAATCGTACCATTATCCCTGATGGCAATAAATTCAATTTTGGTTCAGCCTAGGTCAACACCGATCCGCATTTACCAGCTTTCTAAGTGATTTACCGAAACGTCCTATGGTTGAGAGCAGATTGGAGCTCTCAATGAGTATTAAAGCACTGACGATCACAGGTTATTAACCTTTTTGCATCAAAATTCGGTTTGTAAATGCAAGACTTTGGGCCATAAAGGTCGAATATTTAGTCGGTGGTAAAAGTATGGGACCTAAGAAAATTCTCATTGTTGAGGACAAATAGCTTAACATGAAGCTGTTTCATGATTTGCTTGAGGTTCACGGGTACGAGACGTTTCAGACCAAGGATGGTCGGGAAGCGCTTGAGCTCGAACGCACCCACAGACCCGACTTGATCTTGATGGATATCCAGCTTCCTGAAGTCTCAGGGCTGGAAGTCACGAAATGGATCAAAGACAACGATGATTTGCGGGACATTCCCGTAATCGCCGTGACAGCATTTGCAATGAAAGGCGACGAAGAGAAAATTCGAAATGGTGGATGCGAAGCGTATATCGCAAAACCAATTTCCGTTTCGACATTTCTCGAGACCATCGAAAAAGTCATCGACTAAAATAATTTCCGGAGCACCAATAGAAAATGTCTGCTCGTGTCTTAGTCGTTGAAGATACCCCTGTGAATGTGAAGCTTCTCGAGGCAAAGCTCCTTGTGGAATATTACGAAGTTCTAACGGCTAACGATGAGCCTACTGCACTCGTAATCGCTGAAGATCACATTCCCGACATTATTCTTCTGGATGTAATGATGCCAGGAATGGACGGTTATGAGGTTTGTAGTCGTCTAAAGAGTAATCCCGTTACGGCACATATTCCCGTGGTTATGGTAACTGCCCTGAACGAAGTAAAAGATCGCGTGCGCGGTCTTGAGGTTGGTGCCGACGATTTCCTCACCAAACCTGTTAATGATGTTGCGTTGTTCGCTAGAATTCGGTCACTGGTAAGGCTCAAGCGGGCGAGCGATGAGTGGCACGCCCGAGAAGCAACCGCGGTTGAACTCGGTGTTACTAATTCTGCCCAGAATACAGTTGAACATAATGCACCGGGGTCCGTTTTGGTCGTCGCTGAAGGCATGTATGACCGAGACCTAGTGACGGAAACACTATCACTGCAAGGGCATGTCGTTGAGCTTGCGGAAGACGACGAACAAGCCCTCGCCATGGCTAAAATAGGGGATTATGACCTTGTTTTGGTCAGTGATGGCAATCGAACCCAGGACGCGTTGAGACTTTGTTCCCAAATGCGCTCGGAACCTGAAACACGGCATCGACCAATCTTAATCATGGTGCCTGATAACGAAGATGATCGTCTCGCAAAAGCGCTGGAACTCGGTGTAAATGATTATCTCGTTCGCCCAATTGAACGTGACGAGCTAATCTCAAGATCAAGAACACAAATACGACGTCGGCGTTATGAAGAACGATTGCGCGACAACTATACGCTTAGCGTCAATGCCGCCGTTACGGATAGTCTTACGGGCATGTACAACAGGCGTTACCTTGAATCGCATTTTGAAAGGATAAGCGCGCGGCTTGCGGACGCAGGAAAACCGATCTGTGCCCTGCTTTTGGATATCGATCATTTCAAAAACGTAAACGATACGCATGGTCACGAAGCAGGCGATGAGATTTTGCAAGTCGTCGCAAAACGTATTCAAAATAATATGCGGGGTTTTGACACTGCAGTGCGGTTAGGTGGCGAGGAATTTGTGGTTTTGCTACCGGATTCTTCCCTAGCCGCAGGAACTTCAGCAGCGGAGCGGCTCTGCCAATCTATTTCCAAAAAGAAAATTGCTGTTTCAAGTATAGTTAATGGCTTGGATCTAACCGTCAGTATCGGTGTAGCCTGCATTTTAGCAGGTGAAAGTGATCTTGATAATTTACTCCGCTATGCGGATGCGGCTCTTTATGAAGCAAAGCGCACGGGCCGCAACAAGGTAATGACAGCTGCTGACAATGTAACATTGCCGGAATCTGGAGCCTCTGTTCAAAGTGCTTTGCCATCACCCATGCTTTCGCCATCACCTGAGCGGGCTGCTAGTTAATTTAGCGCGGTTTATAGCCTCAGGGATAAAAAAAGCCGCCAAGCATATGCCAGGCGGCTTTTTGGGACGACAAGGCGCAATAACTATTTGATCTTGGCTTCCTTAAACATCACGTGTTTCCGTACGACTGGGTCGTACTTTCTCATCTCAACCTTGTCGGTAAGCGTCCGAGGGTTTTTTCGCGTGATATAATAAAATCCTGTGTCAGCGCTGCTGACGAGCTTGATTTGTATTGAATTAGCCTTGGCCATAACAATCGGCTCCGTACCCTAAATTCTGATGCGCGCAACATAATGTACAATCGCGCGCTGTCAAGTTTTTCAGACCGTATTTGATCGATCTTATTTTATCGTTCCGCCAAGTTCGTCTGCGGACGCGCTATTGTTGATTGATATATTTTATTATTCATTAACAATAGTTTGGCTGATTCCAGGTCGTCGACGGGTCGTACAGATGACGGCGGGCAGGCAAATTTGCGTTCTTTCGAATAATGGGGCAGTACTGCCTGCGCTCGGAAAACGTTTTGTATAGTGGTCAACTTCCTACCACCCTCTTCGAGGGCGGTTTTTAACTCTTTCAGCTTATCCCGCGACAAGTTTGTACAAACAATGGGCACAATTCCCTGGGAATCTAGGGTTTGGCCCGATGGCGCTAATATTCGTGCCCAGGTTAAATGATATTCCGCCGCGTTGGGGAGGCGTACGATCGTTTGTACAGTTCCTTTGCCATAGGATGTTGAGCCAATTAGAGCGGCTCGTCCGGAATCTCTTAACGCCGCTGCGACGATTTCTGCCGCCGATGCTGAACGACCGTTGATCAATATGGCCATCGGAATTCCGGCCATTACTTCTACAGGTGTTGCGTCGAATATCTGGTTGCTTTCCGCGTGCCGACCTTTCGTCGAAATAATACGGTCCTTGATCATAAACAGATCGGCAACGGCGATCGCCTGATCAAGTAATCCACCGGGATTATTTCTAAGGTCTAAGACGATCCCTTTTAGATCGTCTCCCATCTCCCCGGCAGCTTTTGCAATTGCCTTGCGGAGGGTGCTCGCTGTTCCCTGGTTAAATGACTTGATCCGAAGAATGGCAATGTTCTGTGTATGCCGACTAAAAACGCTTTGTCGAATTACGTGTTTCCGCACAATTTTAAAGGATAACGGATTCTCCAGCCCGGTACGGCTAATTCTAATTATGACAGGTTTAGAAATTTCGCCTCTCAACAGTTTGGCGACCCGCCCGATGGAAAGCCCTAAAATTGATTTTTCATCGATGTGAGTGATCTGATCATTTGCGTGCAATCCGGCGTCAGCGGCGGGGTTGTTCGGCATAACGCTGCGAATAAGGACGCGATCATTGACCTGATCCAGCACAACGCCGATGCCGCCAAAGCCATCGCGGGTTGCGCGACTGCGGCCGGCTACGTTGGGTGGCAGATAGCGTGAATATCTATCAGTGTTCTCGATAATACCTGAAAGTAATAGCTTATGGATTGCCTCTTCACTTAGTTGCGCGAGCGTTGGTGATTGTCCTCGGGCCTGATTAATTAATTGAACAGTTAGGTCGGCCCATCCGTGTACATCGGTGTTTTCTGGTAGCGGATGGCGGGCGATCATTGTCTCCCCCATGCTGAGAGCAACATGAGTTTCTGTTTGATCGATACTGAGCGCCGGATCTGTTGCGATTAAACTTTGAAGCCCGTTGATCGACATGGTGCCAGGCTGCAAGGGTTCAATATACCGATCAGCAAGATTCTCAAGAGCAACAACAAGAAGGTTACCTGAATCCAGGTTTTGTTGCTTTTCGACGTGGCTCGTGCAGCTCGCAATGAATAGGAAACCCACGGCGATGACCATCGATTTGGAAGTGCCTATAAAGATTTGTGACGGATTGTCCGACATCAAGCGCCTCACGATAATTCCCTATTTGGAACATAGAAAACAGCGGGAAGGATAGCCCAAATTTCCTAACGGCGTCTTTTCGTTCGAGGGTTTTTATTCTGAGCATTTTTACGTCTGTGGCGAGGTTTTGTCGCGTTATTTTTTTTAGACATTTGCTCTGCGGGCTCGATGAGCAATCCACCTGTCGCTACATTGGCCTCCTTGAGGCGAACTTTGATGAATTGTCCGAGCTTGTATCCGGTGTTTGAGCCGTCAATGAACAGGCCACGGCGATCCATATCAAACCGGTAATATCCTCCCTCTAGCGCTGAGACAGGGATTAGACCGCTGGCCCCGATATCAATCAATTCGGCAAACAGGCCAAACCTTTCAACACCGGTAATTCGGGCGTTGAACTCTGCACCGACCTTGTCTGCCAGGTAAATTGTCGCCAACCGATCAAACGCGTCGCGTTCCGCCGCCATGGCGCGTCGCTCCGTCATCGAAATATGGTCCGCTATTTTGGGAAAGTCGTCGTCATCTTCGTCAGCCAGCCCGTCATCACCTAGGTTCAGGCCGAGTATGAGCGCACGGTGTACAAGCAGGTCTGAATAGCGCCGGATAGGAGAGGTGAAATGAGCGTATCGGCGCAATGCTAGTCCAAAATGTCCAACATTGCCGGGGCTATAAACCGCCTGGGACTGGCATCTGAGAATAGCATCCTGAATGCCCATAAAGTCTGGTCGGCCCTTGGCTTTCTGCAGAAGTTGTGCGAAATGGCGTGGTCGAACGGCTTGACCACCACCGAGGTCTAATCCCACTGTCTTAAGGAATTTTCTTAAAGCAACTGTGCGGTCGGGTGCGGGGTCATCGTGGATACGATACATGCAGGGCATTTTTGCTGCTTCTAAAGTCTCTGCAGCACAGACATTCGCCAGAATCATGAACTCTTCAATTAGCCGGTGACTATCCAGCCGGATGCGAACGTCAACGCCCGAAATAGTGCCGTCCTGCCCAACGTTGATTTTGCGTTCGGGTAAATCGAGATCGATAACCCCTCTGCCGTGGCGGGCATAGTTCAGAGCTTCAAAGGCACCATAGAGATTGGTGATGAGGTCGTCCGGCAGCGATGGCGTATCGTCTTCGACGATGCCATCCCGCAAATTTTGAACCTGATTGTAGGTCAAACGACCCGCTGATCTCATCATTCCGCGGCGGAACTGATGGCGTGTTTTCTGCCCTTTGTCATCAATCCAGATATCGACTGCGAGACATGGTCGATCTTCATTCGGAACCAGAGAGCACCATCCGTTGGATATTTCTTCCGGTAACATCGGGATAACGGTGGTTGGAAAATATACCGAGTTTCCGCGTTCCTGCGCGACCTTATCCAGGGCATCGTCTGGGCGGACGTAGGAAGCGACATCGGCAATCGCGACCATGAGATGCCAGCCATCGTCATCGTCATTTCGTTCGGCCCAAACCGCGTCATCGAAATCACGTGCTGACTCATCATCAATGGTCACGAACGAAATTAGTCTGAGGTCATCACGTCCATCCATCGATGCGGGGTCGGCTTGTTCAGCTTGTCGGATTGCCTGTGCAGGGAATGTCTTCGGGATCTCGTGTTTGGCAATAAGGGTGGGGACGATCGAAGATGGATCGCTACTATCGCCAAATCTTGCTATTACGCGGGCGAGGGGAAGGCCATGTTCACGTCCGGGAACGGTTTCGCACTCAACGAGCTCTCCGTCTGCCGCTCCGCCGGTTTCTCGGCTATTGACCATAAAGTTGGTTTTAAGGCGTCTATCGGCGGGTTCCACAATCCCACTATCAGGATGCTGTCGGTATACACCGATGATATTCGACGGTCTTTGTTCCAGCCGTTTAATAATATGCGCGAGATATCCGCCGCGTTTTTGCTCAAGTCGGGCTAATACCTTGTCGCCGATACCTGGCGCCGGGCCCTTAAGGCCACGGGTGCTGACACGAATTCGGGGTGGTGCTTTTTCGAAACGTTGATCAGTCGGTCGTAGGATCACATCGCCGTCGTCATCGAGACCGCTGACCTCCAATACAGAGACTGAAGGAAGGTGGTCAGTCGCCATGTAGCGTCGGTTTCGTCCCCGCCGGATTCTGCCGGCTTCGGCAAGGGATTCCAGCATTGCGCCTAGAGCCCGGCGTTCTAACGTTGCGAGCTTAAAGCTTCTTGCGAGTTCGCGCCGACTCAAGGCTTTACCACTCTTGTTAATTAACTCAACAAGAGCCTCTTCGGTAGGAAGCGAAGCGCTCTTCTTTTGATCTGCCACGTTATCGGCGGTTTATGATGCGGATTTGGCTTTAGCGGACTTTTTGCGGGCTGTTTTCTTTCCAGCTTTCTTTTTCCCCGCCTTCTTCTTTGCGGCTTTCTTTTTCCCCTTTTTACCTTTTGCCGCTCGGGCGGCCAGAAGCTCTACGGCAATTTCCAGCGTGATAGACTCTTCTGTTTCAGATTTGGGAATGGAGGCATTGATGCTGCCATGTTTAACATAGGGACCATAGCGACCCTTAAAAACACCAACCGGTTTACCATCTGCCGGGTGCGCACCCAGGTCGCGTAGCGCGGTGGCGGCGCCGCGGCTTTTAGGCGGTTTTTCTTTAATGACCGTTACGGCACGATTTAATCCAATTGAAAGGACGTCTTCATCTGGACCGAGGGATGTATAGGCCGGCCCGACCTTAAGATAAGGGCCATATCGTCCGATGCCCGCCTGTATCATTTCGCCGGTTTCGGGATGTTGGCCAATGTCGCGGGGCAGGGCCAAAAGTGCCAGCGCGATTTCCAAAGTAACGTCCATAGGAGAGAAATTCTTGAGGAGAGTGGCTCGCTTGGGCTTTTGCTTGCCTTCAGGTTCTCCGAGCTGGATATAAAAACCGAACGGGCCCTTACGCAGCGTCACGTCTTTCTCGGTGTCAGGATCTATCCCCAAGACCTTGGGCAAAGCCATGCCGGCGATTTCATCGTCTTCGGCGCTGGCAACTGACAAAGGCCGCGTATAATTGCATTCGGGATAATTGCTGCAGCCGATAAAGGGACCTCCTTTGCCAAGCTTGAGGCCTAGACGACCATCTTTACAGGACGGGCATACCCGAGTGTCGGAACCATCCTCGCGGGGAGGGAAGAAATGCGGTCCGAGGTCTGCATCGAGCGTGTCAATCACGTCGGAAATCTTGAGGCCTTCGGTTCCCTTGATGGCTTCATAAAAATCCACCCAAAAATCACGAAGAACCTGTTTCCAGTTGATGTCGCCGCTGGCGATCAGATCCAGCCGGTCTTCGAGGTCGGCCGTAAAGTTATATTCGACATAGCGTTCGAAATAGCCTGCCAGGAACGCAGTTACGACGCGTCCACGGTTTTCGGGCTCGAAACGTTTGTTTTCCAACCGTACATAGTTCCTGTCCTGTAGTACGGAGATGATGGACGCGTATGTTGAGGGCCGCCCAATACCCAGCTCTTCCATCTTGCGGACGAGACTTGCCTCGGTGAAACGCGGTGGTGGTTTGGTGAAATGCTGTTCGGGACGGACTTCTCCGGTCGTCAGGGATTCACCTTCGGTGACGCGAGGTAGGATTTTTGAACCACCGTCATCATCGTCAGCTGGATCGTCACGATCTTCCTGATATAATTTTAGAAACCCATCAAAAACAATAACCGAGCCTGTCGCACGCATGATTGACTTGCGGTCTACCGTCGCTGAATCGATGGCCACCTGTTCGAGGGCAGCTTTCTGCATTGAGCTGGCCATAGCCCGCTTCCAGATCAACTCATAAAGACGTCGTCCGTCGTCATCCAGATACGATGCCATGTCTTTCGGTGTGCGAGAGAAATCCGTTGGGCGAACAGCTTCATGAGCTTCCTGAGCATTTTTTGACCGATTCCGGAAAACGTTGGGCGTGTCCGGTACGTATTCGGCACCAAACTGATCTCTTATCAGGTTGCGGCTCGCTGTAATCGCCTCCTGCGCCATTTGGATGCTATCGGTTCTCATGTAAGTGATGAGGCCGACTATCTCGCCACCAATATCAACACCTTCATAAAGGCGCTGAGCGACCCGCATGGTCCGGGCAGTTCCAAAGCCCAGTTTTCGAGAGGCTTCTTGCTGCATCGTCGAAGTCGTAAAGGGTGGTTGCGGGTTGCGGAAAGTTGATTTACGTTCGATAGACGTGGCTCTGAAGTCACCTGTTCTGACCGCAGTAGCAGCCCGGTTTGCCGTCTCTGCATTCGCGAGTGAAAAACGGTTGAGTTTCTCACCCTCAAAATGGGTCATACGCGACGTCAGGATTCCGCCTTGGCGGGTAGTGAAATCTGCTTCGAGAGACCAATATTCCTGAGGAATGAATTTTTCGATTTCGCTCTCGCGTTCACTAATCAAGCGAAGCGCAACGGATTGAACACGTCCGGCAGAACGGCTGCCCGGTAGTTTTCGCCAAAGAACCGGCGATAAAGTAAAGCCAACCAGGTAATCCAAGGCTCGACGGGCAAGGTAGGCTTCAATCAAGCCATGATCGAGACTACGAGGCTCCTTTAGCGCCTGCAAAACCGCATCTTTAGTGATTTCATGGAACACGATGCGTTGTACGTCGACGCCATCAAGCACATTGCGGCTCTCGAGGACCTCCTGAACATGCCAGGAAATAGCTTCCCCTTCCCGATCCGGATCCGTCGCGAGGTACAGATGGTCCGCTCCCCGCGTCGCGTCGACGATGGCTTTGATGTGCTTTTCGGAATTATCGCCGATTTGCCAAAGCATATTAAAATCTTGCTCCGGATCGACTGAACCGTTTTTCGGTGGTAGATCGCGCACATGCCCATAACTTGCCAGCACGACATAATCGCTACCGAGATATTTATTGATCGTCTTGGCTTTGGCCGGCGACTCTACTACGACAACATCCATGGCGACCCTATTTCTCCCTAAAAAATTCCCGTCACGTCTCCCGTGAACGAACGGATGCTATCTCTTATTAGGTTGCTGGATCGTTTACGACTTCAACGAAACCATGTTCCCTGGATGGCGCTCCAATCGCCCCGCGAGTTCCAACTCGAGGAGTACCGTTAGCACAACGGCGGGTGACAATTGGCACTCGCGAAGCAGTTCGTCAATACTTACCGCAACGGGCCCCAATAATTCACAAACCTCGTTGCGGGCCTCAGAAGTTTCGTTTTCAGGAACGTCTTCAGTCGTTTCTGGCAGGTGCTTGACGAACTCTTGAGACGCCGCGACCGTCTTCAACATAGGAGAGATCTGGGAAATTATATCTTCCGCCGTTTCCGTGAGCATCGCTCCGTCGCGGAGGAGGCCATTCGTTCCTTTATGGCGTGGGTCGCGTGGTGAACCCGGTACAGAAAAAACTTCTCTTCCCTGTTCCAAGGCCATTCGTGCAGTAATCAATGAACCTGATCGTAATGCCGCTTCGACGACCAGGACCCCAAAAGACAGCCCAGAAATAAGCCTGTTCCGCGGTGGGAAATGTCGGGCTGTAGGTGATGTTCCAAAAGGTTGTTCGCTGATTATCGCGCCAGATTGCACAATTTTTTCATAAAGAGATTCGTTTTCGCGGGGATAAACAATGTCAATGCCACCGGCAACAACAGCGATCGTTCCCGTGTTGAGAGCGCCTTCATGCGCCGCGGTATCAATTCCACGTGCGAGACCAGAAGAAACAACAAGCTCTTCTTTTCCAAGCGATCCTGCTATGTCGGGCGAATACACGGCCTGCGGCTGACGCGTTGCGGGCACCTACAATGCCAAGTGAGGGCTTGTTGAGCAGGGTCGTGTCCCCAAAGACCTGTAGCAAGGGAGGCGGATCGTGAATTGTTGCAAGAGCTTGGGGGTATTCGGGTTCGCACAATCCAATGAGCGAACCGCCATTCTCTTCAAGGACAGAGAGTTCGTCATCTGCTTCGAATTCCGGGATGATCCGGATGGCGCGTTTCTTGCCGCCGCGACGTGAAAGCTCCGGTGCAGCTTCAATGGCGTTTGCCGCTGACCCATATCGCTCCATCAAGCTTCGAAATGTTGCTGGTCCAACGTTTTCACTACGGATCAACCGCAACCAATCTCGGTGTTCGATACGGGAAAGACTGCGTTGTTCAGTTTCCATGGTGGCGCAATAGCATCAGATTAAAAATTTACAGAGCGTCATCTTCTGGCCGATGTTTGTTAGGATCTAAAGGCTATCTTAGATTCATCGCCGTTTAGCAATCGTTTGATATTTGCGTGATGTCGGATCCAAACTAGAACTGTGATGACCGCAAAAAACTCAACCAGTTGTGGCGTTGCCAACCACCAGGCAGCAACTGGCGCGGCAATGGCTCCCAGAAGGGCCGCGAGCGATGAGTAGCGGAACAATAACGCAGCGAGAAGCCATATGCCGATGGTAACGAACCCGACCTGCCAGGACAGAGCAAAAATAATACCGATAGCGGTTGCAACACCCTTTCCACCCTGAAATTTAAGCCAAACTGGGAAGAGATGGCCCAGAAAGGCACCGAGCGCGGCGACGACGGCGATATCAGGACCAAACATGCTCCCGATCAGGGCCGCGAACGCTCCTTTAATAATATCTGCGAGTAAAGTCGCAGCAGCGATTCCCTTTTTTCCGGTACGGAGGACATTTGTCGCACCGATATTGCCTGATCCGATGTCACGAATATCGCCGAGCCCTGACATTTTTGTAAATAAGAGGCCGAAGGGAACTGAGCCAATCGAATACCCGCCCAAAAAGGCGGTGAATATATAAGGCCATGAATAGCCCCAGCTTATCGGGTCGATCACGTCTCATCCTTTCGGTCAGAGGCGAAAAATATACTGGTTAAATGCCGGTAAATACTTCTAAAGCTGA
>CALIBP010000009.1 GCA_938048165.1 uncultured Alphaproteobacteria bacterium
CAAGGCCGTTTTTGACCCTCGCGGTGGCCAGTGGTTTGAAGGCAAGTATGTTCCGTCACTGCTGGCCGCCATCGGCGGCGTCATCGAACGGCACATGATCGATATCGGCTTTCTGCCCCGCCCCGGCGAAACAGAAACCGCGCAGGCTGCACTCGCAGCGGAAGCAGGTGGCAGCGGTGTTAGTAACGGGAATGATGGTCCCGCCCGGGGATTGATCCCCCATCAATGTCCCAAATGCGGTGAGGCGGCAATGATCCGCCAGGAAGGCTGCGACCTCTGCACCTCCTGCGGCCACAGCAAGTGCGGATAGCCAATTAAATTTTAAAAGCAGAAGCAAAAAATACCATTTATAATTGCTGATTCTTTTTACGCATTACTATGGCGTGTTAATTAAATTTCGAAATAGTTTCCCGGGAGGGTAATTTTGGCAAACCGGTTTCCATACATTTCAAGTCAAAGTTCATTATTGCAGGTCCTAGATCATCTCAAAGACTCATTCCCATAGACGATAGACGCTGAGACCTTGAAGAAACTTGGATACGCGCCATCAAATGAACGGTTTGTGATAAGCGTTCTAAAATTTGTTTCAATTATAGACGACTAACAACGACATCAATCTAGAGACAACAGAAAGTCATCCATTCGAAATATATAAGATTTATAACTTCCCGAAAATTGTTAGGGATCTATTTGATAACTCTTATTACTCCCAGTCTACATTTGAAGCGTACAAATACCTTGAAAAACAGGTAAGAAAACACTCCGGATTAAACAAAAGCGGGAAGGCATTGATGATGGAAGCGTTTGATAGCCAGAAACCGCTAGTCAAACTCAATGAATTAGATACTCAGTCAAAAACAGACGAATAAGAGGGCTTCCGATTTTTGTTCGCTGGAGCAATCGTTGCGATACGAAACCCTCGTGGACATGACGTGGAGGTTGAAGATGATGAATCGACTTGCATCAGCCATCTAATCCTTGCAAGCACTCTATTATTTCGAATGGACCAAGCCGGATATGTTTGATTCCGATAACAAATAAAAAGCTTATTCCTTTTAGTAGAAATGTCATTTTTCGCTTCGCTTTCATGTTCAAGGCGCGTATAAGCCGCCGCCATGCATAAGACGACACAGACATATTTATCGACCCTAACCGGCCCCAACATTCCGTTCGGCGGCATTGATGTTGCCGTGGTGCGCGTGATCGTGACGACAGGAGACCGCTTGTAAGCAAGTAGCGAAGAATATCGGACAGGCTCAGCAAGCGGACTTATGGTCCGCTTTTTTTGTGGGCCACATTCCAAGACCTTACCATCGAGACAAGACAATGACGGCCACAAATGAAACCAGAAAAATTGCGACACCAGCACGCCCACCGTGGCGGCGCGAGCTGAACGCTATGTCACGTCTGGCCTGGCCCATTGTACTGACACAGCTGGCCTGGGTTGGCATGCTGACCACCGATACAGCCATGATTGGCCGGCTCGGCACTCTACATCTCGCTGGCGCGTCTCTCAGCCTGATGATTTTCTTTCTGGCCTATGTGATTTGCTTCGGTGTAGTCACCGCGACTGCCTCACTGGCATCACAGGCCTATGGTGCACGGCAGCCAAGGCGAGTCAGGCGCATTATCCGACAGGGCTGGTGGGTAACCTTAGCCCTCACGATGCCAATGCTGGTCTTGCTCGCCTTTACGCCCGAGATTCTCTTGCTGATGGGCCAACCACCCCAAACGCTACCCCATGCAGAGGCCTATATCAGCACGCTGATGTGGAGTCTGCCGCTGGCAACGGCGTTTACTGTCCTGCGTAATTTCGTATCAGCGCTCGGGCGGCCCCGTCCAGCTCTCTGGGTGATGCTCTCTGGTCTGCCCTTAAATGCGCTACTCGATTATGGGCTGATCTATGGAAATTTTGGACTGCCGCGGCTGGAGCTTGTCGGCGCAGGACTGGCCACCTCGATCATCAATTTCGTGATGTTTTCAGCCTTGTTAGCCATCGTGCTGTTCCGCAAACCGTTCTCGCGTTACGCGATCCTCGGCCGCTTCTGGCGGTCTGACTGGGCTCAATTCAGACAGATCATTCGCATTGGATTACCGATCGCCGGTAATCATCTGATGATCGCCGGTTTTTTCATTGGCGCGGTGTTTGTCATGGGAGCGTTTGGAACCGAAGCGATTGCCGCTCACACGATTGCAATACAGCTACCCCATATCAGCATCATGATTCCGATGGGGCTTTCCCAGGCAGCGACCGTTCGTGTTGGCCATGCGGTCGGTCGGCGCAATGTAGAGGCGGCATATCGCGCTGGTTCGGTCGCCACGGCGATGGCGGTGTGTTTCATGACAGTGATGTCTGTCGTGGTGATTCTAGTGCCGGAGGTTTTCATAAAAATCTTCATTGATGCCAACCGATCAGAAAGCAGTGCCGTCATGGATCTTGCGGTGTCCTTTCTGTTTCTGGCGGCCTTCTTTCAGATAGCCGATGGTATTCAGGAGGTCATGTCCGGAGCCTTACGCGGCCTCAACGATACTGTGGTTCCAATGTATATCTCCGGAATCAGCTATTGGGGCATAGGCTTGGCAACCGGCATTTGGCTGGCATTCAGCTATGACCTGAGAGGTGTCGGACTCTGGCTGGGCTTTGTCTTTGGCCTGAGCTGCGCGGCAATCCTGTTGGGCTGGCGGTTTTGCCGCTTTTTCAAGCGTCAGTATCTGCCGTCGATACTGACACCAACCTAAGTCACAGGCATGAGGTGGCAGTGAGGTCGCGTTAACGCGCCTTATTCAGCCTCGACCGGGTTTTGCAACAACCCAACACCCTCGATCTGCACTTCGAGATGATCGCCTGGTTTGAGATATCCCGGCGGGTCATGCTCAATCGCCGAACCACCGGGACTGCCGGTGCAAATCAGATCGCCAGGCTTAAGCTGGGTGAAGCGCGAGATAAAGGAGATCACATAGGGAATGTCGAAGATCATCATGTCAGTGCCGCCATTCTGGCGCTCTTCTCCGTTTACCCTTGTGACAATCTGCAGCTTCATTGGATCTTCGATCTCATCTGCTGTCACAACCCAGGGGCCCATAGAGCCTGAACGCCACTGGTTCTTAACCGGACAGTTCTGCGTGCCGCGACCAATCCAGTTCCGGACACTGCCTTCATTGGCAATCGTATAGCCGCCAACATAAGACATGGCATCGGCCTCCTTAATGTGGCGTCCCTGCTTGCCAATCACGACAACCAGCTCGCCTTCATAATCGAGCTGATCGGCATCATCAGAACCGCGGATGATCGCTTCGTCATGCGCAGAAAATGAATCCCGGAAGCGGGGGAAAATACTCGGCCATTCAGGGCGACCATCTTCCATAACCTCATGATAAGCATAGTAATTCCGTCCTACGCAGAAAATCTTGCTGGGGTTGTGGATCGGCAGCCGGACGGTTACATCATTCATCCCAAAAGTCGGGGTTGCCTCGGCCGCCGTTTTCTTCAGCGATGCCAGCGCACCGTCTCCGGCAGCAAAAACACTCTTCAAGTTTGCGAAATGAGTTTCCTCGTACATCGCGCCGGACAGATCGACGATGCCGTCATCTTTGACAGCGCCATAGCCTTCGCGCCCATCATGATAAAAGCTTATAAGCTTCATTGTACTCTCCCTAAAATTCGATAGCTGTTTTTTTACCGTAATTCCTGCGCTAGGGGTAGCCACCGACTACCCTATTTGATTTACCCGTTCCAACAATCGATTGAGCCCCTCATCTTCAATGCCGAGTGCATCCAGATGCTCGACCGTAGAGGCGAGATAGTCACGATTGGGACCCCTCTTGCCATGCCCCTGTGCTATCCGGGCAGCCATTTCATCTATCGAGAGTTCGCTGACATAAAGCGCGTGGTCGGGATTGACGACCAGCGTATAGGCGTGAACCTTCTGGCTGTCGATTTCAATCGTAACCGGCACGCAGCTATAGATTTCTTCTGGCATTTCGCGCTTCGCCAGATAGGTAAACACCTCATCCCGATCTGCTGCCGCAATACGCAGCGCCAGGCCCCGACACTCACCACCGCGATCAAGCCCCAGCGACAGCCCCGGCTGTTCGGGCGTGCCGCGATAGATGATGGACGAAACACAGAACCGCCGATGCCAACCCTCAAGCCGTGCTTCGCGGGTTTCGCTTGGCTCGAACTCCGGATTCCACATCAACGACCCATAGGCGAAAAACCAGACATCTCCGGGTTCGGAAACAACAATCTTTCTACGATTTTCCGTCACGTCACTATCTATTCACCAAAGCCACACCAGCCACAGCAATAGCCATACCGATCATCGCCAGGGCCGCAAAGGTCTCGTCAAACATCAGCCACCCCATCAATGCGGTCGTGGGTGGACTGAGATAGATCAGACTGGTGACCTGCGCCGCCGCACCACGCTGGACTAAAAAGAAATAAAGCGCCAGCGCGATAACCGAAAGAGCCACCCCTGACCAGGTTAAGGCAAAGATAAATTCACCTGTCCATTCGACATGCATCGTTTCAAAGGTCGCAGCGAACGCACCTATAATGATCAGGGAGACTGCGTTTTGAATCGTCACAGCGGCGCGCGTATCAATGTCAGCGCAAAACCGTTTCTGATAAACCGTCCCAATAGTAATGCCGACAAGAGCAAGGCCCGCAAACGAGACTGCCCAGCCGCCCTGCCCGGCAAATTCAACCTTTTCGGCGACCACCAGCCCGAGGCCGATAAAGCCAAGGCCGAGACCAATCCATTGCCGGGCGCTGACCTTTTCCCCCAATAAAGGCGCGGCAAGCGAGCCAGTAATCAGGGGTTGAAGCCCGACGATCAACGCCATGACACCCGTCGAGAGCCCCAGATATATCCCGTAAAAAACCCCGATGAGATAGGCGGTCTGCACCAGAAGCCCCGCCACCATAATATGCAACAATGAGCGCGGCGACGTCGGCCAACGGACCCGCCAGATAAACATCAGCGGCACCATGATCGCCAGAGCCAGAACAAAACGGAGCGTCAGAAAGGTAAAGGGCTCGGCATAGGGCAGACCATACTTCGCCGCCACGAAGCCGCTCGCCCAAAAAAAGACGAACAGGGCTGAGAGCACGACCAGCAGGCCGAGTGAGAGGCTTTGGGGTTTTTCTTGTATCATCGGATTTCTCTATCTTCCGATGAGTGTATTCCCTCAACCGCCTCTCGACCACTTCTATCGGGATGCCTATAAACATTCATGGCTTCTGCAATTCAAAAATGGCGTAAACCCCTCACGCGCGGGTTCGTAATTCTGGCGGGATTAGCCACACTCTATAGCGGCTTATGGTTCTTTATTGCCGCACAGATGGAAAATGGCCTTGAAAGCTGGGCTGCCAAACAACGTAATCGCGGCTGGACTGTCGAACACGGCAAGGTCGCCATGATCGGCTTCCCGCTGAAATGGCGGATGAATATCAAAAAGCCCCTACTCAGCCGCGCCACAGGCAAAGCACCGTTTCACTGGTCCGGGCCGCTGATACGGCTCAACATGCGACCCTGGAATCTAACCCGTGTAGGGTTCTCAACAGCAGGTGAACATAGGCTTGGGTACGCAACTGACAAAGCTGCGGAGTCATCAAAACTCGAAATGGGCGCCGGACACGGTGAATTAATTTTCGGCAATGACGGCGTCTTAGATGACCTCTCCTTTACCATCGAAGGCGCTGCCATTGAAACAGCCCAAGCACAGAACTATCGCTTTACCCAGCTACATACCCGACTTAATCTCAACCGCCCTCCTGCCCCGGACTCTAAACCTCACCAAATTCCTGCTTTCTATCTCTCGGCAGAACTCTTCGGCCTGACATTGCCGAAAAACTTGAAACCCGCACTCGGGCGGACGATCAGTCGAATGGCCCTAAGCGCCGATTTTCTTGGTACAGCCAGTGGCGGGAATTTAAATCAAGCTCTAACACAATGGGCCAAGAGTGGGGGCTCTCTCAACGTGAAGCGGCTCGATATCGGTTGGTCCAGGCTGGATATAAGCGGCACCGGAACACTGGCATTGGATACCGCATTGCAACCGATAGCCGCCTTTAGTGGCAAAGTGTCGGGTTATGGTGAAACGCTGGATGCCCTGACAACCAGCGGGGTAATAAATCCATCAACCGCGATGGTCACTCGCTTTGCCTTACGGGCGCTCTCAAACTTTACCGGGGATAAAAAAGGCGACCGCATCCGCGTTTCGCTAACGATTCAAGACGGCCACCTGCATGTCGGTCCGGTTAAGCTGATCGAGCTGCCAAAAATTATCTGGAATTAATCATCCGATGCATCACCGCCAGGAGGCGTTGGCGGAATATGCTGACCTGCCTCAATCACACTGCGGCGAATTTCACGGGTCCGGGCAAAAAGCGATTCCAACCCATCGCCATCGCCATCGCGAATGGCACGCTGTAGACCACTTAGATCCTCGGTGAGACGCCCCAGCATCTCGAGAACAGCATCCTTGTTATTGAGAAAGATATCGCGCCACATAACGGGGTCAGACGCCGCAATCCGGGTAAAATCGCGAAACCCGCTGGCGGCAAATTTTACGACTTCCGATTTCAATCTGTCTTCTAGATCAGTCGCAGTGCCGACAATGGTATAGGCAATTAGATGTGGAACATGCGAGGTAATCGCCAACACCTGATCATGATGGTCGGGGTCCATATGCTCAATTTTGCTGCCAGTGCGCCGCCACAACTCGGCAACCTGCTCAACCGCTGCCTCATCGGTCCCTGCTTCGGGGGTGAGAACCAGCCAGCGATCTTCAAACAGGGTATCGAAACCCGCTTCGGGGCCCGAGTTTTCCGTCCCGGCAATGGGATGGCTGGGGACGAAGTGAACGCCATCTGGCAAATGAGGTGCAACAGCATCTATGACAGACCGTTTGACAGAACCAACATCTGTCACGATCGCACCAGGCTTCAATGACGCCGACATTTGTTCAGCTATTGCGCCATAAGCGCCAATCGGTGTGCACAGGACGATTAGATCTGCATCACGGACAGCGTCGGCGACATTCTCGGTCGCGCTATCGGCAAGGCCAAGATCCAAAGCTGCCTGTCGGGTAAGTTCAGTGCGCGCACAGGCAACAATAGAGCGTGCAAGCCCATCGCGACGAATGACCCGCGCCAGTGACGAACCGATAAGCCCAATACCGATAAAGGCAATCTTGTTGAATAAAATATCGCCAGCCATACCGAACTACTCCGCCATAAACTCTTTGGCCGCGTCGGCGAATGCCCGCATCTCGTCTTCACGACCAATCGTGACCCGCAAACAATCCGGCAGACCATAGCCACCGGTTTCGCGTAGAATTATTCCTTTGGATCCAAAGTAGGTCATTGCCGCCGACGAATTATGGGCGTCGTCCCCGGGAAACCGCACCAATACGAAGTTGGCCGCACTTGGGTAGACCGTCAGACCACATTCGCTGAGCCGATCACTGAGCCACGGCAACCAGACTGAATTATGGTCTCGGGCGGCCGCGACATGAGCGGCATCTTCCACCGCCGCCTTACCCGCCGCCTGCGCTGCAGTCGACAGGTTAAAAGGCCCGCGTAACCGGTTAAGAACATCAGCCACCGATACCGGACAATAAGCCCAGCCTATGCGCAATGCCGCCAGTGCGTAAATCTTGGAAAACGTCCGAGTCACGACCGTATTTTCCGCCGCATCGACCAAATTGAATCCCATATCGTAATCATTGCGGGTGACAAACTCTGCATAAGCGCAATCAATTACCAACAGGACATCGTCCCGCAAGCCGGCGCGCAGACGTGCCATTTCATCAGCTGGAATATAGGACCCTGTAGGGTTGTTTGGATTTGCGATAAAGACAATCCGCGTTTTGTCGGTCACCCGTGCCAAGACCGCATCGACATCAAAGGTCAAATTCTTTTCAGGGACTTTGACGGGGGTCGCGCCGACGCAATGGGCGACAATCGGATAGACATTGAAACCGTGCTCGCCGAGCAGGATTTCATCCCCCGGGCCAGCATAGCCA
>CALIBP010000010.1 GCA_938048165.1 uncultured Alphaproteobacteria bacterium
TAGACTGTCGGGTTATCCGCCATTGGCGTTTTCACCCGGTGTCCGCGGTGCGCCAAAGAATTCTTCTGCTTCTGCCAGACCTGCTGGCGTCCCGATATGGTGCCAGGCACCATCGTGAATAATGCCAAAGAGCCGACCGGATGCCTCCGCCTCATCATAGAGCCGTGTGAGGGAGAACGGTCCCGCCGGAGCATTCGCGAACAAACGCGGATGCAGCAACTGAACGCCGCTAAACACATAGGGGGCGGTAGCAACGCCGCGCCGTCGCGTGAGAGCGCCGTTATCGTCGCGGCGATAATCACCAACGCCGTCATACCCCGTTGCCTGTTCTACCGGGTGTAAAAGCAGAAGCGCATCCATCGCCTCATCGCGCCAGAAATCCGCGAGCCGACTTAATGCCGGCTGCGATCCATCTTCCCAGGCGATATCGGCGTTCACGACATAAAAGGGATTGTCGCCAAGGGTTGGGAGTGCTGCCGTCACCCCACCGCCGGTTTCCAAAAGAAGATCAATTTCAGAAGAGAATTTGATCTGCGGCGCTTCGCGGGCTGCCAGATGTTCTTCAATCATATGGCCGAGATAATGAATATTGACCGTCACAGCGCCGACACCTGCCGCCTGCAAATGATCGAGAGCCCGATCAAGCAGCGTTTTACCAGCGAGCGGCACCAGGGGCTTTGGCAGAGTCTCCGTGATCGGCCGCATGCGCAGCCCGAGCCCGGCGGCAAGCACCATGCAATGTGTCGGGCGCGCCTTCATGACGCCCGCAGTGCTTCAGGAACATCGCGATGTTCAGCCGGAATATGATGGCTAAGCCATTCTCTCATCGGCGCAAGATCAGGATGCCGGCAAGCGGATTCTAACAACCGCCACACCCGCGGAATGTGATCGAGATAAATCGGCTTGCCGTCGCGCACACACAGGCGCGTAAAGATACCGACCACCTTGGCATGGCGTTGCGCCCCGAGAACTGCCATCGAGCAATCAAATTCCTCCCGATCAAGGTCAGGAAAGGCGGCAAGGTAGCGCGCCTTCACCGCGGCAATAGTGTCGGTGGACACATCCCGTCTGGCATCTTCGATCAAAGAGACAAGGTCATAGGTCGCTGGTCCGGCCACAGCGTCCTGAAAATCCAGCAAACCGCAAGCAGCAATACCTGTGCGACCCTCGAGCCGCATCAGATTGTCGACGTGATAATCCCGCAAGACCAGCGTATCAGGAATGCTGTTTCGAATAGACAGAATTGCTTTCCATAGCGCCTGATATTCTTGCGCTTCAGCGGCTGATAACGCCTTGCCAGTTGCGGCGGGAACAAACCAGTCCGTCAATAAAGCCGCTTCACTCAGAAACTTCTCAACATCATAGAGCGACAGGTTCTCAGGTATCGCCTCGGCCGCCGGTTTTTGATGCAGATTGATCAACACGTCGGTCGCCAATATGTAAAGCGCTGTCTCGTCCGCACCCGCCGCCAGCAAGCGGGTAAAGGTCGAATCGCCAAAATCTTCCAGCAGGATAAATCCCGCCTCGCGATCCTCACCCAGTATCTTCGGCGCGCTATAGCCGAGCCCGGACAGGTGGCGGGCGATGTTTAGAAAGGGGCCGATATCCTCCTGGGGGGGCGGCGCATCCATCAGCATCGCCTTTCGCCCCATATCCGCAAGACGGTGATATCGGCGGAATGACGCGTCGCCGGTCAGCGCCATGCGATCAGCATCAGCCCAGCCCTCGCGGGTTAGAAATGCTTCGATAAGGTCGTGCCGCTCAGCCATTTTCGGAAAATCCCAACTCTCTTGTCATCCAGCTGCCGTGCCTCTCTATAGCTATCGTCCGGGCACCTTCATGATCGCCGGATGACAGCGTCAAATGCAAGCGATCGGCGGGCAGATAAGGCCCCATACGCTCCGGCCATTCGATCAGGCAAACACCGTCGGCAAAGAAATCCTCAACGCCGAGTTCCAGCACGTCCGCTGGCTGATCGATCCGGTACAGATCAATATGGAACAGCGAAAATAGCGGGAAGTCATATTGCTGGACCAGGGTGAAGGTTGGGCTGGGAATATCATCAACCGGAACAGCATGCATCGACGCCAGCGCCCGAATGGTCGCTCTCGCCAGAACTGTCTTGCCGGTTCCGAGATCTCCCGACAAGCCAATGACGTCACCCGGTTCAAGGATCGTCGCCAAATGCTCAGCAAAATTTTCCGTTGCCGCGATATCGGCAAGAGTCAGGGAGGTAGTTGCTGTGATGTCATCGGCCATGTTTATGGCTCTGCTTGTACCGGTGGAACCCGAATCCCGCAACAAGCGGCGGCGGCCATCGCTTGCGCCCTGCGCCGTTAAACCGTGGCCTCTGGCGGTTGAGCTGAGGGTGTCGCCCGTGATGGCAGGGTGCAGATGACCCGCGTCCCAACCTCTGGTTCGGATTCAAGGGCAACATTACCGCCATGCATTTCGACAAAGCTCTTCACCAGCGACAAGCCCAAACCGGCCCCTGACCGGCGGGCCTCTTCCGTGGTGCCGCGCTCAAATTTTGCGAATACCCGATCGCGGTCTTCCGGACTAATGCCAACCCCGCTATCACTCGTCGTCAAAACGATTTCATCGCCTTGTCGACGTGCCGAGATAATAATTTCACCGTTATCGGGCGTAAACTTGACCGCATTGGACAAGATGTTAAATAGCGCCTGCTTGAGCCGCCTCTCATCAGCGACCATCGCGCCGATATCGGGCGGACAATCGCATTCTACAGTCAGTTTTTTCTGTCGCGCCCGTTCATGAACCAACCCGAGGACACTATTCAGCAAGCTGTTGATATCTATTGAGTCGAGCTCGAGGCTCATATGGCCCGCTTCAATCGTTGCCAGATCGAGAATGTCATTGATCAGCAACAGCAGGCGGTTAGAGGACTCCAAAATACCATTAGAATATTCAGCCTGACGCTCATTGAGATCACCAAAATATTCTCCGCCCAGAATTTCGGTAAAGCCGATGATGGTATTTAACGGTGTACGAAGCTCATAGGACACGTTGGCAATAAATTCGGATTTGAGCCGGTCGGCGGTTTCCAGCGCCTCATTCCGTTCACGCAATGCCCGTTCCATATTGATCGCTGCTGACACGTCGAGGAAGCTCAGTAGCACGGCACCATCAGGGAGCGGCACCGTTGCATAATCAAGCACACTCCTATCGATACGTTTCATACGGCCACTATGGGATTCACGATCTGTCAGAATACCAATCAGCTGTTGCTTGTCGGCATGTTTGGTGTCGTTTTCGCTGATGAGATCGGAAATATGGTTGGCGATTTCCGAAATATGCGGTTCATTGGCCAGCTCATTGGCAGGAATTTGCCACATGCTGCCGAAGGCAGGGTTTGAAAGACGCAACCGGCCATTTGCACCAATCACTGCAACACCCTCGAACAGATTGTCCAAAGTTTCCCGCTGCACAGCAATCAACGTGTTGTAATTGCGCTCCAGCGCCAAGGCGTCGGTTACATCTTCCCAAAGCAGCAAGAGACCACCGAAGGGATGGGGAATCACAACCGACCGAAGGGTCGTCCCGTCCGGCAAATGAACCATCTCTTCAACTGGTTCAATCAGCGTCGTGAATAGACGCAGCTGTTCATTTTTAAAAGCCGGAAAATCAGCGAATTCGGGAAGTCTGCGGTCTTCGCGGAGCTGTTCAAGGACTTCGCCCATCCGGGGGTTACCCCGCAGCATCACTTCATCCAGACCCCATAGCTGAAGAAAGGCGTTATTGAAAAACTGCAGCGACTGGTCGGCCCCATAAATCGCGATCGCGGTACCAAGATTTTGTAAAATGACTTCCTGGCCAGCGACGTGACGTGACAGAGCGGCCTGCACCTCGTCGACTAGGGTAAGATCGAGAGCGAACCCGGCCGTGCCGCCAGAGGCGCCCATCGGTGTTTCAATCAATTCAACAAAGTGACGGGTGCCCCCCATAACGACATGCTGTCGTTCACTTTGTGGGCTACCCTGCGATGCCGCGCGTTCCGCAAGATCCCTGGCGCTCTGGAGACCCGTGCCCGCTGAAATTTCAGGCAACAGATCAGCACCAAGACCATCTTCTGCATCTACTGCCTCGCGATAGGCTTTATTGGCGTATTTGAGTTTCTGCTGCGCGTCCCGCATCCAAACCGGAACAGGCAAAGCATCAAGCAGGTCATGCATCTGCGCCGCATCAGTCGATAGACGTTCAACCCGGGCGGCGTCCACCGTGCGATCCGACACCAGCATTACCGCAGTGCCAGTGGCATCGGCCACCACGCTGTCCCCGCGTACAGAGAATGTTCTTGATAAGTCAGCGGACTTTACAGGAAGAAGAAAAGGGCGGCGCTCATGACGAAGCGAATGGACCGCCTCTTTTAGGGTCACGGCATCTTCAGGCTGCAACTGCTCGAGGAATTTTGAAAACTGATTACGGCTGGAGCTTTCAATATCGAGAGCGGAGGCGAAACCCGCCGAGACAATCTCACTCTCTCGGTCAAAGGGCCAAAGAATTGCCTGCTCTTGGCGCAACAAGGTCGTTGCCTCGTGCAAAGCAAGCTCAGAACCCAGCGCTTCATTTCGGGCGATCAACCGTTTGGCCTTGGCGGCGTAAAACAGTGCGGCAGCCGTAGCGACAATAAAGGCGACCGCAAAAACCACGACGAGTGGTCCTGGCACCAATGAGGACGACGTAGAGGTTACCTGAGCCAGTGCAGGGCTAACCATACTGCTCAGCATGATGATGATGCCGGTCATTCGCCAGCGAAAACACTTAACTCGCATCCCCTGTAACCCCTTTTCAGGTGATCGCGATCAAGGACTTCGGTACCTTTAAGCACCGAAGTCCCAACACGTTAGTACCGGTAATGATCCGGCTTATAGGGTCCTTCCTGGGGAAGCCCAAGATATTTCGATTGCTCATCCGACAGCTTGGTAAGTTTTACACCAAGCTTGGCAAGGTGAAGCGTTGCCACTTTCTCGTCGAGATGTTTTGGCAAGACATAGACTTTGTTCTCGTAATTATCAGCGTTATTCCAGAGTTCGATCTGCGCCAGTGTCTGATTGGTGAAGGAAGCACTCATGACAAAGCTTGGGTGACCGGTGGCACAGCCAAGATTCACCAAACGGCCTTCGGCAAGAACAATAATACGTTTGCCATCAGGGAATTCGACTTCATCAACCTGCGGCTTAACATTGTGCCATTGATAATTGCGTAAAGACTCGATCTGAATTTCACTATCAAAGTGACCGATATTACAGACGATCGCGCGATCTTTCATCTCGCGCATATGGTCAAGCGTGATGACATCGATATTACCGGTCGTGGTGACAAAAATATCACCCATCGAGGCGGCCTCTTCCATCGTCGTAACTTCATAGCCTTCCATCGCGGCCTGGAGGGCACAGATCGGATCGATCTCAGTGACCAGCACCCGGGCGCCACTTACTTTCAATGACTCCGCTGATCCCTTGCCAACATCACCGTATCCAGCGACGACGGCAACTTTGCCGGCCAGCATCACGTCGGTCGCACGACGAATCCCGTCAACCAGGCTTTCGCGGCAACCATACAGATTGTCGAATTTCGACTTGGTGACTGAATCGTTGACGTTGATTGCGGGGACAGCCAGCGTGCCGGCTTTTTCCATCTCATAAAGACGGTGAACACCGGTGGTGGTCTCTTCTGACAAACCGCGGATATCGGCAAGCAATTCAGGGCGTTTTTGGTGAATAACCGCAGTGGCATCACCGCCATCATCAAGGATCATATTAGGTTTCCAGCCATCAGGGCCTTCCAGCGTTTGATCGATGCACCACCAAAACTCCTCGTCGGTTTCACCCTTCCAGGCAAATACCGGAATACCTGCTGCCGCAACAGCGGCTGCGGCCTGATCCTGGGTCGAGAAGATGTTGCAGGAGCTCCACCGAATCGAGGCTCCGAGGGCCGTTAGCGTTTCCATTAGAACCGCTGTCTGAATCGTCATATGAAGGCAGCCAACAATGCGCGCACCCTTTAGCGGCTGCGATGCACCATATTCCTCCCGAAGCGTCATCAGTCCGGGCATTTCGGTTTCAGCTATATTTATTTCTTTGCGGCCCCAATCGGCGAGGCTCATATCGGCGACCTTGTAATCGTTCGCAGCGTTCATCAAAAACTCCTGGATTTACAGATGGCTTTATCCACCCCCCTGCGGGAACAAGTCGATAAAGCTGACACAGTGGAAACGCGCGCCGTATAGCAGTCAAATGCGCTAAATTGCAAGGGTTTTAGCAAATTGATGCTCTACTCTTCGTCAAACCGACCCTTTACCAACGCGACAAGTGCCACAAGCCCTGCCTCGGCATCGCTCCCTGCCGACGAAATCGAAATTTCTGTACCAGGTCCTGCCGCCAGCATCATGAGCCCCATAATGGACAAAGCCGATACTTTTAGACCCGATGCCTCAACCGTAATCTCGGCGTCAAATTGCTCGGCAAGTTGGGCAAACTTCGCTGCAGCCCGGGCATGCAGGCCGCGCTGATTTATAATCGTCACTCTTTCCTGAAACACTCAAAATCCGATTTGTTTGGGTTAGCGCAGACGTCTCAAACAACAGCACTCAGGACTGTTTGCGATCAGCGAGAAGTTTGGATGCCACGCTTATATATTTTTTTCCGGCCTCCTGCGCATCCGTTACCGCATCATCAAGGGATTGCGATTGTCGAGCGCGCGCTAATTGAATCAGCATCGGCAGATTGACACCAGCGATCACTTCAACTTGCCGTTGCCCTTCGCCCATTACCGAAATAGCAAGGTTCGAAGGCGTGCCACCAAACATATCTGTCAGCAAAATAACGCCGTCGCCCCCCTCAACACTTTTGACCGCTTCAAGAATATCGGATCGACGCTTTTCCATATCATCTTCCGGCTCGATACAGATCGTCGCTATTTGTTCCTGTTCGCCAACGATATGAACCATTGCGCTGAGAAATTCGTCGGCGAGCCGGCCATGGGTAACAAGGACTAGTCCAATCATGAGCAATCAACTCTTTTCGCTGCGAGTTTCAGCGTCGTGCAACTCCCGATGCATTACACCCGCATGTTGGCCGTTTTTGCTAAGCCACGCCACAAGTTCTTCCGCCACGAAAACCGAGCGGTGTTGCCCGCCCGTACAGCCAACAGCAATTGTAAGATAGCTTTTGCCTTCATTTTGAAAACGCGGCAAGAGCGGTTGCAACAATCCGGTTAGGGACTGAAAAAATTCCGCAAAGCCTGGATCGTCCGATACAAATTTAGCAACCCGCCGGTCCAGCCCTGTTAGAGGTCTGAGGGCTTCATCATAATGAGGATTAGCCAAAAACCGTGCGTCAAAAACCAAATCGGCTTCGCGCGGTATGCCATTGCGATAGGAAAACGACATAACGAAAACAGCAAAAGAGGCTTCGACATCCAGCGCAAAATGACCTTTCAACAATCGCCGCAGATCATTGAGAGAGAGTTGTGATGTGTCGATGACCAAATCTGCACGCCCCCTTAGAGGCACCACCGACCGTCTTTCATGTTTAATACCATCCATCACGGGCCGGTCGGCGGCCAAAGGGTGCCGTCGGCGCGTTTCCGTAAATCGGCGCTGCAACACCTCATCATCGCAATCGAGAAAAACCAGTCGAGCGTCCAGATCGACACGGGCGATGAGCGTATCGATTTCATAAAGGAACTGTTCGACACCAAAATCCCGGGTACGAACATCAATGCCAATGGCGAGAGGTCGACGGTTTGAGAGCGCCGGGGCCACGACACTTGGCAGCAGGGTGAGCGGTAAATTATCAACCGCTTCATAGCCAAGATCTTCCAAAATCTTCAACGTCGTCGAGCGCCCAGCACCAGAGATCCCGGTCACCAGCAAAACGGGGGTCCTGTCAGATGCTTCCCCAAGGACGGCATCATTCCCAGAACCAGAGACATTGTTTGCAGTGATGGTCATTTTCGGGCGCTACTATTGCTCTTTGCCTCAAGATCGGCAAGCAATCTCATCACGCCGCTGGCGTCGGCGTCACGCCAGCCGTCCCGCCAAGAACCGAACCTTCGCCGGACAGGATGCATCAAACGCATGTAGCCGATGCAGCGGCAAGGATTGCCCAGTAAGATCACAACAGGCTGGCTCCGGTAAACGAGCAACATCATCTCGCGGGACGAGATCAATCACCAACTGGATGCTAGCAGATTGTTTATAAGACATGTCAAAAATACCGACCCCCCGGATCTCGATTTTTCCGCGCAAAACGTCAGGCGCACTGGCCAATAAAGAGCCCGCCTCCCCAGACAACACGACCTGGTCATCGGCCACGAGGTCAGCGCCGTCGTAGATGAGGCGGAGAGCGAGATCAGATTTACCACTGCCCGAAGGACCGCGAATCAAAACACCCACCTCTCTTATCGCCACACAGCTTGCATGAACGAGTATTTTCCCGTCCGCGCTCATGACACTGGAAACCGAACATTGAAACGGGCGCCAAGGACCTTGCCATGCAGGTCAGTCCGGTTTTCGGCCTGGATCTTACCCTGATGCGCGGCGACAATTTGACGGGAAATACTCAGCCCTAACCCCGAATGCGTTCCAAACTGTTCAGATTCCGGCCGTTCGCTATAAAACCGGTCAAATATTTTTTCCAAACTACCCGCCGGTATCCCTGGCCCTTCATCTTCGATGGTCGCAACCACCCAACCTCCTTCACGGCCAATCCTGACCATGACCAGGCCATCGGGTGGACTAAAGGAAAACGCATTGCTAATCAGGTTTTGCAGAACCTGAACAATACGTCCTTCATTTCCAAGAATTCTGAAAGGCCCTTTGGATGTTTCTTCAAAGGCAATTTTCCGGTCACCGTGGCTCCCGGAAGTCACATGCACTTCGACCAGGGCGGCCAGTAGCCGGTTGAGTTCAATCTTGTCAGATTCATCGCGCGATAGTTCCGCATCCAGCCGCGAGGCATCCGATATATCCGAGATAAGACGGTCAAGCCTTTTAACATCGTCCTGGATGATATCCATCAGACGGCGTTGCTGGCCTAAATCATCGATACGAGCCGCCGTTTCTACGGCGCTCCGGAGCGACGTTAGAGGATTCTTTAGCTCATGCGCCACATCTGCCGCGAAGCTTTCAATAGCATCGAGGCGCTGCGTCAGAGCGTCAGTCATCGCGTTCAAATCTGCCGCCAGGTCGCCTATTTCATCGTTGCGCCCGGTAAATTCAGGCATCGACCGAACCTGCCCGGGGGCGCTTCTCACCTTGTCTGCTGCCGCCGCGAGCCGCCGCAACGGACGGACAATTGTATTGCCAAGATAAACTGACAGCAAAACGGTGACACAAAGAGCGATTCCAAAAATCGTCAAAATATCAACACGGACCGACCGTACCGCCTCGTCAATCATTGTGCCGTCACGGGCCACAAACACCGCACCGATAACCTGTTTGAAACGCTGGACTGGCACCGCAACACCGATCACCAATCGATCCGCGTCGTCAACCCGAAGGGCAGAAGCGGAGACCCCTTCGAGCGCTCGAGCAACCTCCTCATAATCGGCTGCCCGTTGATCTGCCCGCTCCTCATATAAAGGTAACCCTCTGCCGGGCAGCCACCCGATGATCTTGTTGTAGGCACGGTCAAACAGATTACCGACTGATGTTTCCAAATCGGGTGGCGGCAGCGCGCTGACCGTAATCGAAGCACCCTGTGATCCCAGTAACGTACGGCTGTCCGCGACCAGAAGACCATCTTGATCAAACAATCTGGTCCGGTTTTTTGTTGGGGTAACCAATCTCCGCAACATCGTAGACGCGATCGCCCCTTGCAGTTCGGTCGTGCCATCTGGACGGGTACCGTAAGCGCCTTCAGCAAGCGCTTCGGCAAAAATTTCGCCCTGTGTTCTCAGGGCCTGTACTTCGGAAGCGATCAGGTTTTGTTCATAGCGTCCGAGATACAGCAGACCCGCCAACAGGATCGCCAGCGCCAGAACATTGACAACGAGAATTCTGCGCGTGAGAGGAGACAGAAAACCACGACGCGAAACCCGAGCCGTTTCTGACAGCTCGGGATCAGCGTCCGCAGAGATTTGTGTTTTACGCTCCCTATTCTCCGCGCTGAGATTAAGTCTCAGCGCCAACCGAATTTACTCTTCGCGGTAGCGGTAACCAATTCCGTAGAGGGTCTCGATATGATCGAAATCATCATCGACAGCTTTGAGCTTCTTACGAAGTCGTTTGATGTGGCTATCGATTGTGCGATCATCGACATAGATGTGCTCCCCATAGGCCGCGTCCATTAGTTGATCTCGATTTTTAACAAGGCCGGGACGCGCGGCCAGCACTTTTACAATAAGAAACTCCGTCACCGTAAGATTAACGGCTTCCCCACCCCAGGTGCAAAGGTGACGTGATGTATCGAGAACTAGGTTTCCACGGACGATTGGTGGCTCGGCATCATCATCGTCATCTATAGAGTTCATCCGATCGCGACGGCGGAGCAACGCCTGAATGCGTTCAAGGAGCAAGCGCTGTGAGAACGGTTTTTTGACATAATCATCAGCTCCCATACGAAGCCCGAGTATTTCATCGACCTCATCGTCTTTCGAAGTCAGGAAAATTACCGGCAAATCACTCTGTTTGCGGAGTCTCTGCAGGAGTTCCATACCATCCATACGCGGCATCTTGATGTCGAGGATAGCGAGATCAACCGGTTGGGCACTTAATCCGCGGAGCGCTGCATCCCCATCGGTGAAACTACGAACATCGAACCCTTCAGCTTCCAATGCCATTGTAACCGATGTCAGGATATTCCGATCATCATCAACCAACGCAATTGTGTGCCCCACGGGTACCCCCCCGATATCAATGTGTTGTCGTTCTAGCGTATCCATTTTCCAGCTCCCAAATTTTAGTGATATTGCGAGATATCGCCGAATTCGGGCGGAAATGAGGCAGCAAAAAGGCCATAACACGATCTTTTTTACCGCCACACGCTTATTAGGCCGAATCAACAACAATTAGGCAATTTTAAAGCGCTATACTGCAGGCTCGTTATTTTTGGTACAGGATCGGGTGATGTCAGAAAAATCGTCTCAAATAGACCGCAAGGCTGAAGTTAAACTAGGCACTGAGGCCAGATTGCTGGCCCGTTCAATCGATAGAGGTTCACTCGCAACGGCCATGCGAGAGGACCAATGGCCCTATGCCTCTCTGGTCATGACAGCGAGCAGCTATGATGGCAGCCCACTTTTGTTGATTTCTGAACTCGCCGAACACACCCAAAACATTCTTAAAGATCAGCGCTGTGGTTTGCTAATCGATGGGACGGCAGGCCCCGACACCCCTTTGACTGGCTCCCGTATTACGCTGATCGGTACCCTTCAGAGAACCGAGGATTCAAGGGATTTAGAGCGTTACATCCGGCGCCATGCTGATGCGGAAATATACGCCGGATTTGCTGATTTTGCACTGTACCGAATGGCCGTCGAACGAACCCATATGGTAGCCGGGTTTGGCGAAATTCACTGGATTGATGGTGCCGCTTTCAACTTCAACACCGATTCATCGGCAGCATTGGCAGAAGCAGAAGCCGACATCATTGAACATTTGAATGATGACCATGGCGATGCCGTCACTCTTTATGCCCGAAACCTGTTACACCACCCAACAGGCGAGTGGCGACTTACCGGCGTCGATCCGGAAGGGTGTGATTTGAGGTCGGCGGGCGCTGTCGCCCGTCTTGCCTTTGACCGAATCGTTTGCGATGCGGAGCAAGCCCGCGCCGAACTGGTCAAGCTGGTCAAAAAAGCCCGGAAATCAGAGGAAAAATGAGTCTTATCCACGCTTTGTCCACAGTTGTAGTAGCCTCTTTATGAGGTTATGTTTGATACAATGTTAGGATTGCGCTATAGACGCGCAAATCTAGTCTAAAATCGCCGGCAAGCTATGTCGGCGATAACAGTTTCAGGAGAGTGATGTGGCGGATATTGGACCTTATATAAGCAGCTTCGGCGTCAATAATCAGGGACTGACGGGAAATTCGTCGGTTCATTGGAACCAGACTGCTCCGCAGCTATATGAAGCAGGACTGCGACGCAAAGAGGGTGTTCTGTCCATTGATGGTGCGTTTGTCACCAAGACCGGCGAATATACGGGTCGCTCCCCCAAAGATAAGTTCATGATCGAAGATCCATCGATCCAGGATGATGTCTGGTGGGGGCCGGTCAATCAACCACTCGGTGCCGACAAGTTCACTACCGTTCACGCCCGCATGATGGATTATCTCAAAGACAAGGAAGTCTTTGTCCAGGATTGCTATTGCGGTGCCGATCCGGCCTATCGCCTGCCGGTTCGGATTATTACGGAGAATGCGTGGCATAGCTTGTTTGCCCGCAACATGTTCATCCAGCCTGCGAACGAAGAGCTCGCGGGATTTCAGCCAGAGTGGACTGTTATTCAGGCGCCTGATTTTCATTCGATTCCGGAAACCGACGGCACCAATAGTGAAGTCTGTATTCTGGTCAATATTCCATCCAAGACTGTCCTTGTCGGCGGCAGCCACTATACCGGTGAGATCAAGAAGAGCATCTTCGGTGTGATGAACTGGATCCTGCCAGCCCTCGGCGTGATGACCATGCATTGCTCTGCCAATATTGGCGCCAAGGGTGATGTCGCGATTTTCTTCGGTCTGTCCGGCACTGGCAAAACCACGCTGTCGTCAGACGCCTCGCGCACGATGATTGGCGATGACGAGCATGGATGGTCCGACAATGGTGTGTTCAACTTCGAGGGCGGCTGCTACGCCAAGACCATCAACCTGTCGGCTGAAGCCGAACCGGAAATCTACGCCGCGTCACGTCGCTTTGGCACAGTTCTCGAGAACGTCGTGCTTGACCCGGTAACAAGGGCACCCGACTTCGACGATGGTTCGCTGGCCGAAAATGCACGGTCGTCTTATCCGATCGACTATATGGATAATATCAGTGAGACCGGCATGGGTGGCCATCCCGACAACATCGTGATGTTGACCGCCGATGCGTTTGGCGTTCTGCCCCCGATCAGCAAGATGACAGCTGAACAGGCGATGTATCACTTCCTGTCCGGCTACACCGCCAAGGTAGCTGGTACAGAGCGCGGCATGACCTCGGGTGCCGAAGCAACCTTCTCAACCTGTTTTGGCGCTCCGTTCCTGCCACGGCACCCAACGGTCTATGCCAAGATTCTTGGAGAGCGGATTGCCAAACATAAATCCAACTGCTGGCTGGTGAACACCGGCTGGAGTGGCGGTGGCTACGGTGTTGGTGAACGGATGAAAATTTCGCATACCCGTGCCATGGTTCGCGCCGCGCTCGACGGCAAGCTGGCAACTGCCGGTGTTGCCGAAGATCCCAACTTTGGTCTGTTGGTCCCCGAAGGCTGCCCGGATGTCCCGAGTGACGTTCTTGCCCCGCGCAACACCTGGAGCGACAAGGGTGAATATGACAGCACGGCTCAGCATCTCGCCAAACAGTTCGAAGAGAATTTCAAACAATTCGAATCAGATGTTAGCGATGATGTTAACAAGGCGGGGATTCACGCCGCAGCCTGATCGACACTGTTATCTTTTCAAGAAAATAGGCGGGTGTTTTTCCTGCCTATTTTTTTGCCAAAAATTTCGGCTTAGCATTAAGTTTTGTTACGCTGAGAGGCATTTATAAGAATCACCGGACCGAGGCCGGCGATGATGATGGTTAGTGCCGCGAGGGCCGATTCTTCGAGCAGTTCATCCTTGGCAAATTGATAGACATAGGTCGACAATGTCTCATAGTTGAAGGGACGCAGCAGGAGCGTCATCGGCAGTTCCTTCATGACATCGACGAAGACCAGGATGCCCCCGGCCATCAGCGACTTCCGCAAGAGCGGTGGTGCCAGAACGGCCATGCTGCCGGCGAAACTCCGCCCGAGGACAAAGCTCGCACTCATTATATTCGGTGACAAACGATTGACCCCGGATGTAATCGCGCCATGGCCGACAGCCTGAAACCTTACGACATAGGCGAGAACCAGCAACCCGACACTGCCGATCAGGATGCCATTCGACGCGCCCAATAAAGCGGCTACCTGGTCAACACCGCCTGCAAACGACACCACACCGATCGCCAGAATTGCGCCGGGAAAGGCATAGCCAAGCGCTGAGATGGTGGTGAGCGCCTTTAAAACCGGATGTTTCTTATAGGTGGTGACGAGGATCATAACCGTCGCAATCGTCATAACCGCGACAGCCGCGGTCAGGGAAATTGTGAGAGAATTGACCGTCGCTGATAGCAACGCATCGATATTGGTAATAGCGAGCCCCTTAACGACAAAGCTCAACAGGACGCCAACCGGGATCACAAAACCCAGAATAATTGGCAGAAGACATAGAAAAATACAAAGCACGGCTTTACCGCCTGAGACCGGGATGGCCGGCAAAACCGTCGCCCGGCCACTGGTATCATTGAAGCGTTGCCGCCGCCGCGCCTGACGTTCAATAACCACCAGCGCGAGTATGAAGATGAAGGCCATGCCGGCGATCTGCGCGGCGGCGGTCAAATTGTTCATCCCGAGCCAGACATTGAAGATACCGAGGGTCAATGTCTCGACAGCAAAGAACTCAACAGTTCCAAAATCAGATAAAACCTCCATCAGGACCAACGCCAATCCTGCGATGATCGCCGGTCGCGCCAATGGCAGATCGACCGTAAAAGGCAGGTTCCGGTTATGGAGACGCGCGACCTCAAAGTAAGAAGCGGGTGTGAGCCGGAAAGCCGTACGGGCCATCAGATAGATATAAGGATAAAGGACGGAGGCCATCACCAGGATCGCGCCACCCATCGACCTTATTTCCGGAAACCAGTAATCACTGGCCGAACTCCAATCAAACATGTCCCGTAAAAAGACCTGAACCGGACCGGCATATTCCAGTAAGTCCGTATAGGTGTAGGCAATGATATAGGCGGGAACCGTTGCCGGGAGAAGCAAGGTCCATTCGAGAATTTTGGAACCGGGGAAGGTAAAACGCGCCACGATCCAGGCCGTGACAATGCCAAACAGCAGGCTAAGGACGCCAACGCCCAACATCAGCCAAAGGGTGTTTGCGACATAGCGGGGAAACACCGTTGCCATGAGATGCGACCATAGCCCGCCACTATTGTCTGTTGCCGTGACAACAATAGCGGCGAACGGGCTGATCAGGATGAGGCTGAGTATAAGCGTCGTCACCGACCAGCCGCCGACGGGGTCGTGCAGAGAGCGGCCCCGTTTTAAGACGTCAGCAAACACGAGAAACAGTCATGGGGCGATCACCAACCAACACGGTCGATGATGCGTTGGGCCGTCGGTGCCAGCTTGGCAATTGCCGAAATCGGCAATTTGTCTGATTTAAACCGGCCGAGTTCCAAAACCTCGGCACTGGCGTCAACCACAGGGTTCGCAGGATATTCATGATTTACCGCAGCATATAGAGACTGCGCGTGTTTGGAACTGAGATATTCCATGAGCTTTAGGGCAAGCGCCCGGTTTTTAGAATGCTTTGCCAGTCCGACCCCGGAGACATTGATATGGTTTCCCCGGCCCTTCTGATTGGTGAAAAGGATGTTAACGGCTTTGGCCCATTTGGATTGATGGGGATTCTTGCTCTTCTTCATCAGGAAATAATAGTAGTGATTCATGATGGCTACGTCACAGATACCTTGCGAGATGGCCTTTGCCTGCGCGCGGTCATTGCCCTGCGGTTTGCGCGCGAGGTTGGCAACCAGCCCGCGGGCCCATTTTTCTGCAGCTGCTTCGCCATGGGCGGTTACTAAAGAGGCGAGCAATGCCCGGTTATAAACATGGCTCCCCTTGCGGGTGCAAATGCGACCTTTCCATTCTGGATCGGCGAGATCTTCAATTCGGTTGATGTCGCCCTTCTTGACTCGGTCTTTCGAGACAGCGACGACCCGCACCCGTTTGGAAAGCCCATACCAGAGCCCGTTGGGATTGCGCAGGTGGGCCGGGATATTGGCTTTGAGTAACGGTGTCGAGACGGGAGCAAACAGACCCTTCTTGGCATATTCCTGCAAACGCGCAATATCGACCGTGAGAATAATATCCGCCGGGCTTCGGGACCCCTCCGCAATCAGCCGCTGGATCAGTCCTTTTGAGGCGAAGACAATGTTGATCTTGGTTCCGGTTTGCTTCTTGAAATCCTCAAGAAGAGGGTTGAGTATAAATGCTTGGCGGTGCGAATAGATATTCAGTTCTTTTGCCTGGGCAGGCACAGAAACGATGCCGGCAATCAAGCCAGCGGCAAGAATAATTGGGCTCAATCGGTCCTTACATTTCCCATATATCGTCATCACCTTACTTCCTCATCAAATCTTTGGTTCTTGGCTCCCGCGAACCCATTGGTTGGGTGGGTGATCTTTTCTTAATAAGAATGATTATCAATGTCAACAAAGTTGCGAATGATTATTAGTTTCACAGAAATTATTTCAAAAAATACCGGAAACGCGAGAAACTGATTGATTCTTCAAATGGGTATATAGCCTTAAATCGCCAAGATTTCGGCTGTTGACCACCGGCTCCGGCCATTAAACCTCCTTTAACCGGGGCTGTGCCACATTATTGGTCTCGCAATATTACTATGTGGACTGGTCTCATGACTCATTTTCTTGCATCAGACGACAAGCCGGAAGGCTTTATGCTGGAGCATATCCTAACCGCAATTCGCCAGGATATAATCAAACGTGCAGACAAGATATCTGAAGATAATAAGCCTGAGGCCAAGCAAGTCCTCAAAAACAACATCCGCATTCTCGGCATGATTACCGACTGCATTGAATTGGCGGAAAACAGCACACAGATTCTCAATAAGAGCTTTGGCCGCAGCAACCCCAACGAACCCAGGATAGGCAAACCCTAACCAGCGGCCGCATAAGGAGCTGGACGGTTAAACTCTGGCACTGAGAATAATTATTAATCACACAGTACCCGGCCCAACCTGTCACGGTGCCGGTTCTAATTTAACACATTGAGAAAACTGATCTAATTCGCTAAATAAACTCTAGTGGAAATCACGGAGTATTATTTACATCGCGGCGGTCCCGACATAAGATGCGAATGATTTGCAATAGCAGACAGTTTGTCTCCAGCAATTTTTATGTGACCCTGTCGCTCCAAAAGACGGCAAATTGAGAAGTTTGGATAAACCTTAATGCTCAAGCTCGAAAACCTAAGTCTCTGGTTTGGCGACGATCAGATTATCCGCGACGTCTCGTTTGAAGTCACCGATGCCGAGCTGGTTTGCCTGCTCGGCCCCAGCGGCTGTGGTAAAACAACAACTCTGCGTCTCATTGCCGGTTTTGAAAAACCCGAAGCGGGAACGATCACGATGGGTGATCAAGTTGTTTCGAGCGCCGGGTACGCCGTTGACCCGCAACAACGCGATGTCGGGTTTCTGTTTCAGGATTATGCGCTGTTCCCCCATTTAACAGTGGCCGAAAATATTGCCTACGGCCTGTCGGGGCGCAGCAAACAGGAAGTTAAAGAATGGACCTGGGAAATGCTGCACCAGATCCGTATGACGGATCACGCCGACAAGTACCCGCATGAGCTTTCCGGTGGTCAGCAACAACGCGTCGCCCTCGCCCGAGCCCGCGCGCCACGACCCCGCCTGCTGTTACTCGATGAGCCGTTCTCCGGTCTCGATACATCCCTGCGTGGAAAGCTGCGGCGCGAGACGCGTGACATTTTAAAAGATCGCGGTGTCACCGCCATTATGGTGACCCATGACCCCGAAGAAGCCATGTTGATGGCAGACCGCATCGTTTTGATGCGCGACGGCAGGGTCGTTCAAACAGGAACACCGGAAGAACTTTACACCAACCCCGTCGACGCCTTCACCGCAGAGTTCTTTTGCGACGTAAATCATCTCGACGGTATCGTCGATGGTGACTGGATAAAGACCGACGCCGGGCTTATTCCCAATCAGAATTACCCGGATGGTACCGAGGTCGATGTCCTGATCCGCCCCGAAGCAGTGACCATAGGATCCGAAGCCTTTGACAAGGCGCTGTCCCAGGAAGTCCGGGTCTGCGCTGTTGATTACGCCGGGGGCGCCAGCCATATCCGTCTCGGTCTTGGTGAGACCCCGGAGCCGGCAACGCATATTCAGGCCCGTTATCCCGGACCGTTCCGGGCCGCGGTCGGTGATCGTGTACAGCTGAACATCGATCAATCCCAGACTCTCGTCTTTCCAAAACAGGATAACGCCTAACAGGCGTCACACTTTTCAATTCCCCGCGCGATACAGCCAGGCAAATAAATCACGGCTCCTGCCTTAGACAGGTGCCATCGCTTGGTTTAGTACTGGTTTTTCCTTTCCGGTTAAAAGGCATCAACCGGCAACAACAAAGCTGATAAAGCACGCAGAAATTCAATGGGACTTTACGCCAACCTGTCCACGAGATTCGACGCCGTTCCCGCCCCCGCGCGGGCGGCGTTCTGGATCACCATGGCGGGATTTTGTTTTACGGTCTCAATGACGGCGGTGCGAAAAGTTTCGGTCGATATGCATGTTTTCGAGGCCGTCATGTTCCGCAGCCTGTTCGGAATTGCCTTTATGATGCCTTGGCTGATGCGCAAGGGCTTTTCCGGCATCAGGACCAAGCGGCTCGGCCTGTTCGCCATCCGTGGCACCGGTGCCTATTTTGTAACCTATTTTTATTTTTCCGCCGCTGCGCTGATCCCGCTCGCCGACCTGACCTCCATCACCTTTACCCGGCCCATTCTGGGAACCATCGCCGCCATCATCTTTCTGAAAGAGGTCGCAGGCGCGCGGCGATGGTCGGCGATCGCAGTCGGGTTTATTGGTATGCTGATTATCGTACGACCAGGGTTCGTCGACGTGAATCTTGGCATTCTGCTGGTCCTGTGCGGCGTGATGTTCCAGACCTGCAATACAATCATCGTCAAAAAGCTGACTGAAACCGAACATCCTGACACCATCGTGCTGTATCACACGCTTTTTATTCTGCCGCTCTCCATCATTCCGGCGATCTATGTCTGGCAAACACCAACGCCGGAGCAATGGGCGTGGTTGGCGGTTATTGGGGCTGCCGGTATCCTGACCCAACGGGCCATGACCCGGGCCTTTGTTGCTGCTGATGCCTCATTCGTTCTTGCCATGAGCTATCTGCGTCTGCCGATTGCCGCCTTCGTTGGTTTTGCATTCTTTGGCGAGGTTCCGGAAATCTGGGTGTGGGTTGGCGCCAGCGTCATCTGTGCATCTTCTGCCTATATCGCCCGCCGAGAGTCTGTTCTCGCGCGCGAGAAACAAAAAGAAGAATCCACATGAGCAGGCTGAATGACGCCATCGATAGCTGGCCCGCGGTCATTCAATGTACCTTCTGGATTCTGATTTCAGGCACCCTGATGGTGGTGCAGCTTGGCATCGTGCGGATGATTGCCAATGATATCGATGTCTTTGAAATCGTTTTTTTCCGGGCTTTGTTCAGCTGTCTGTTTATTGCGCCGCTGATTATGAGTAACCCGACAGTGTTATTGCGCCCCAATCGACCGGTGATCATGGGGCTTTGCGGCACGCTCGCCTTTGCCGCCGGCGTGTTTTTCTATTTCGCGGCAAAACACATGCCGATTGCCGACATCACGGCAATCCATTTTTCACGTCCGATCTTCGCCGCTATCCTCGCCGCAATAGTGTTGAAAGAAGTGATCAAGGGGGCGAGAGCCGTCGCCATTCTCGGCGGGTTTATCGGCGCGGCGATTATCATTCGACCTGGCATGGTGGATTTTAATATCGGTATCTTCTTTGTGCTGGGCGTGGTTTGCGTTCAGACTTGGAATCCGATCAACCGACGCCTGCTCTCGCAAAGCGAGCACCCGGATACGGTCGCCGTCTGGACGCAGCTGATCGTTCTCCCCTTAGCCATGGTTCCGGCATTCTTTTTCTGGACCACACCAACACTGGAACTGCTCGGCTGGATGGCAATGATCGGGCTGCTGGAGATGTTGAACCAGCGCGTTCTCGCCCGTGCCTATGTCCAGGGCGAAACCGTTGTCGTGCTGGCCCTGCATTATACCCGCCTGCCACTGGCCGCCATCGTCGGCTATCTGATGTTTGGCGAAGTCGCTGAAATCTGGATTTGGGTCGGTGGTGCCGTCATCGCCTGCGCCGCGCTCTATCTCGCGCAGCATGAGAGACGGGCGGAAATGAGCAAGGCAGCTCAGAACCCCTGACAAAGCAGATCCTGAAATGACCAATATGACCCCTCATTGGGACATATTTGAGTCAAATACGGGAAATATCCCACATAATTTAACTGGCGCTTTTCTGGTCAAAATTCAAAGACATAATATTTCGTGTTGGTTTTGATAACTCGCATAACAATCGGTTATCAAAGTTTGGGGTTAGCAAACAAAAAGGGGGATTGCATCATGCAATCAATAATCAGAACAGCGGCATTACTTCTTGGCGTTATTGCACTTACCAGTTTCGGTAGCGCAAGCCTGCCGTCAGTCGCATCGGCCGCCGATATCACCAAGAGCTGCGGCGGCGTAAACCAGAAAAAATGCTCGACATCAAAATACGAGCCTCGACGGGCTCACACCGATGGAGTTTACAACCCGGTCCCAACAGGACCATAACCAGAACAGATTCTGCTCATAATCGAGGACAATCAGGGGGCAAGGTCAGCGTCGTCTCAGAAGCTATAGATGACTTCCGAGAAGCCAATTCGGCTTTGAGAGATACCTAGTAGGACTAAATTTAAGTAAAACTGCAGCATCCGCGGGAGATTGTTTAAACCAAGCAATCACCCTTTAAATAGCCTACAGAGCTTCTCCATACTCTTATTGCATATCCCGACCAGGGGCGCCCAAAAGGACCCACTAGAGCGTCATGAGCCTTTTCAGCATGAACTCTTTAAAACCCAGGAAATGACCCTTTTCTCTGGCACTTGATTAAAAGTTAAAATTTTTGTTTTGGGCGAGAATTAGGGTTTGTTCCAGCGCCATTGCGCCCCCGCCTGGTGTTGAAACGCTTAAGACGCTTTTTTTGTCTTTCGATACGCCTTTGTTCATCGCGAATTGTATTAAACTCCTGTTGATTAAGCCGGGCGAATATCAATTACTCGGTCCTCCCGGAATGTTTTGAAGGTACTCCCTTGGTATGCACCAATATATCGTTTGCCGTTAGAGCCACTCCCGACCCCATAGAGCCGTACAATTCGTTGCTCCGTGACAACGCCATCAGCATCTGCATAGTCCAATAACACCACCGACTGTTCATCGACAGAGTACTCTTGCCATTCAATTGCGAAGTCACCAATCGAGGGGGCAGGTCAGTTGTTGACAAAAGCATACGTATTTTTATTGCGCATTTCCTCGAATATATAGCATTTGTTTTTCTCGATAATCAGACTATTTCCTGTGGGTTGTAAGGAACTAATTTCCTCAAGCCAGGAGTAATAAATTGACGAGTGGGCTTGCTTTGCAAGTTTCGGGGGCAGTTCGAATAAATTGTGTCTAATATTAAGTTGGGAGAGACATCTCTTCTCATATCTTTTTTGATTTTCATCAAATTCAAAGAATAGTGTGGTCACATATATATCGCTGAAATTCTCCAAGAAGGTGTCATTTAAGAATAGATTAATTATCATTCTGTTTGCCGTATTTGATAAAAGATCTAGATCGCCTCTAGGCGAGCGATCTGACTGATGACTGCTTTGTGTTTTAAGTGCATCAGATATATAAAAATGTTGTTTTATTAAGTCCCTTAGGTCGACATGCAATATGACTTCTTTTTGGAGGCACCCTGATTCTTTTAGTTGTGGGATTTGGTGGGTGCTATATATATTTTTCGATGGATCATCGAGGTTTGTGCTCCAGTCATCAATTGAAATTTCTGGTCTGTCGAAGAACTGTTTCAAGTGACTGGTTGGAAGCCCTTCTATCGGCTCCCTCCCTTGTGCAAAGAAAACTTCTAGATGTTTTTCTGAAAATGCTTTTAATAGTGTACTTTTCCCTGAACCGGAGCATCCAGCAAGAATAAAAAGAGTTTTGTCAGGTGTAATTTGATCTTCGGATGACTTCCTGGGCTCGGATGTTCTCCAGGTAGATTGGGTTGCTTGGAAAAAATTTTTCTCAAATTGTTTTCGGTATTTCTCTGATTCGTTTGATGCGTCTAGCTGGGTGTAGTCGTTTGAGATCCGCTCGAGCCAATACCATCGATTCCCCAGGCCGTTTTGGAGTGCAATTTGGCATAGATTAATCGATCCTTTTGGCTTGTCTGCTTGCCTATAGGTGTTGGACCCAAGAATAATCATGTCGATATCATAGGGCATTTCCCCTAATCCTCGATTGACAACTACCACTGCTTCGTCAAGTCGCTTGAGCTTGGTTAGATCTTGAACAGCTCGTATGTATCCAGTTAGTTTGTCTGGATGATGAGTGATTAAGAGTTCAGAATATTCAAGAGATTTTTCTCGATCTCCAGATGCACGGTAGACATCAGTTGCAATGGTGAGGAGATTGATCTGATTAGGGATCTTCTCTAGACCTGCCTGGATTTTTGTTTGTGCTTCTTGAAACTGTTTAAGCGCAACTAGATCTTGTGCTGCACGTCCATATCCATTTGAAAGCGGGGGTTTGTCGGGTGTCTTCATGACGAAACGTTTTTTCCGTGGAACCCCAATAAGCCTTTAATCATAACCTAAATATCGCATCGAGCGGAAGGTCGCCGCTATGGCTGGCGGGCCGTAGCGCAGGGCTTGAACGTTAGGGGCGTCCGGCTAGTTCTTTGATCAGGGCAGCAGCCTACTTACGCATCTCGGTATCTGAGACGTCCTCCGCCCCCATGAAGACGACTAAAATCTGCACAGTACCCCCGCCAACAACGCGGCCGTTGTGATATCGGTCCATCGCCTCAAGAAACGTATCTCCTGCACGATACCGCTTCACCGTCCCTCCGCCGTAATCGACCTCTAATTCGCCGCCGAGCACGCGGTCATAGAGCGGCACATCGTGCCGGTACCATCCAGTCTCCTGCCCGGGGACCATAGTAAGGATGTAGGACCGGATACGCGCCGTACCCGCAGGATACCGGACCGCCGCACCGACTGTATCTGTACGCGCATATAGAATCGTCTCTGTCAGGGGGACTGCAGACGGCGTAGCGCAGCCTGCCAGCGAGCAGAGTAGGGCAGCGGTGATGAGGAGGTTTATCGACCACGACGAGGGTAACGACGAGCCGCTCTGATGTTACCGCGATCTTACCGTGACCTTACCGCAATCTTGTTGCGATCTTGGTGTGCCCCTTGCCGTAATCTTGCCGTCCTGCATTAGGGTAACCTTGGGGTAATCTTGTGGTGTTCGCCCGCTTCTAAAACGAAACGCAACCCCGTTTTGTAAAGTCTGTCGCTAGGAAAGCCTTGGGGTCGCGCGTTACCCGTTCCGAATAGAGCCGGGAAAGACCCGCAGTCTACGGCGTACAGAGTGATGCAAAAATGACAGCATATTGCTCGGCGCGATGCGAAGGAGTCTGTTTATGAGGCGAAATTGCCGAAAATGGCTTCGCCGTAGTCCGTATGTAGTTCTCATGGCAGATTTGGGATTTAAAATAATCAGTATTCCAATAACTTAACGCAATTATATCTATATCACTCTGTTAAGACGCCCCGATCAAACTGGCCAGCTGAATTCTATAACAGTGTATTGTAGTCCATGATCTATATTATGACGGCGCTGGAAGCCGCCGAATTTCTTCGAATTAAGACCGACACGCTATATACGCTGATCGAGAAAGACGATCTGCCAGCCAGCAAGCTCGGCAACCAGTGGCGTTTTGTTCAGGAGGATCTCGTTTAGTGGCTGCGATCAAACACCAAATCCGCTCAGGCCAAACGGCCAGAAAAAATTTACAGCGAGCGCGACGCAATGGTCGAGATTTACCAGAAGTTTCTCGACGCGACCTTTGATGCGGTGTTTTTGACACGCGACAGGATGATCATCGAATGCAACGACATTACCCTTGATCTCTATGGCTATAGGAGAGACGAGCTAGTCAACCAGCCGACGCAAAAATTAATGGCGCCGGAATTTCACGCCGCCGGCGCCTAGTCATCGACGACGGACAGAACCGGCTTATTGCAAACCGTGTGTCTTAAGGCAGACGGGACGGCCTTTCCGGTCGAAATCTCTGTCAAAACCGTATTCTATAATGAGCCGGGCCATCCGGAACAGCGCTGCCTGCGCATAACCACTGTCCGGAATATTGCGGATTTTGGCCAACACTGCTTGACCGACCCTGTGAGAGAAGTACTGCAAAACTATAAGGTTCAATCCCTGCAACCAGGTGTCGCCAGCGATATACGCCCGAAACGTTAGGGTTCACCGCAAAAAACCACTGAAATCGCCAGCCTGGGCAAAACAGGATGGCGTCATGCCCTTGGCAGCGGTCTGAAAATTGGGTACGCCTTGTATCACTGATAATAAGCGCCATAGCGCCAGGATACGAGGAAACATCATGACACCACTCAAGCTTAGTATTGCATCCACGGATTACGATCATTTTCGCGATCTCCGCACCGGCGAAGTGCGCGCCCAGGGCATTGACCACACCTGGTCTACCCTGCGGCATCATGAGGTTTTTGCGCGCTTCACCGCCAGCCGCGACTGGGATGTCGCCGAGCTGAGCTTTGCCAAATTCATGGCCCAGGTTACCCGCGACGACGCCGACATCATCGGCCTGCCTGTGGTTTGCTCACGGCTGTTCCGCTTCTCGTCCTTTTATGTTAACAAAAACGCCGGGATCAAAACCGTTGAGGACCTCAAGGGCAAACGTATTGGATCACCGGAATGGGCCCATTCCGCTGCGGTCTATATGCGCGGCTGGATGCATAATGATTGCGGCGTCAAATTGCAGGACGTCCATTGGTATCAGGCAGGCGCGAACGCGCCGGGCCGGGTTGAGAAGGTCGAACTGACCCTGCCGGACGGTGTTGAGCTGACACGTGTTTCCGACAAGTCTCTTTCTGAACTGCTCGCCGCCGGTGAGATTGATTGTGCGATTATTGCGCGACCGCCAACCTGCTTCCTCGAAGGCCACCCAGATGTCGTGCGGCTGTTCCCCGACTATCTCGAGATGGAAAAGGATTATTACGCCAAGACCAAGGTCTGGCCGATCATGCATATCATGGTGATGCAAAACAAAGTTCTCGAAGAGAATCCCTGGGTGGCCCGCAATCTGCTCAACGCCTTCAACGAGTCCAAGGATAATAGTGTTGAGCGTCTGCTCGATCCCGCCGTATCCCGCTACCCGCTGGCCTGGGTACCGACCTATGCGCGTGAGATGCAGGCCATGTTTGGCGATGATCCCTATCCATTTGGTATCGAAGAAAACCGCGCGACCTGGGAACAGATGCTGCTTTATACCTATCAGCAAGGTATCGCCCACAAACATGTAACGCCGGAAGATATTTTCCCGCAGGGGATCATGACCGACGTGGTGGTTTAACGGGACTATAATAATGGCGCGCGAGCTCTATTTCATTTCCGGCTCGCCGCCCTGCTGGTCGGTGATGCTGGCGCTCGAAGTAAAAGGTCTCGCCTATACACCAAGACGGCTCGATAACGCCAAGCGTGAGCAAAAGAGTGCGGAATATCTCGCGATCAACCCGCGCGGTCAGGTGCCAGTGCTGGTTGAGGGCGATGTCACTATCTGCGAAACCCTCGCCATCCTGTCTTATCTGGAGGCCGCCACACCGACGCCTGCTTTATTTGGCAGCCTACCGGTTGAGACCGCCAGAATCTGGCAAGCCATTTTTGACTGCGATGGCAATCTTCGCGAGCCGGTCGGACAAATCTCGCGCCCGTCGTTTCGTGGCAAGGCGATCGAGGCTGCGGAGCAAATCAAGGAAGCCGCTGAAACCGTACGCGATGAGCTGGCGCTGTATGAAACAGCCCTTTCGGAAAATGAATGGCTCGCGGGGAACAGTTTGAGCGCCGCCGACCTGATTGTATTCCCCGTCATCATGCAGCTGCTGCGCGCTGTCGGCCGCGAGGATGCAGCACCGTTAGAGCTCGCGATATATCCCCTGGCGGATCACTTTCTTAATCTCGCTAGCTGGGTTAGCCGGATCGAAGCCCTGCCCGGCTATGACAACGCTTACCCGCCGCACTGGAAATAACCGTCGTTAAAAATCCATCATGTGAATAAGTGGTCGCAAGTCAGGCGCATTGACGACATCACCCCACGCCGCGATCACCTCATTGCAACGCTCTGCCCCGATTAACGGCTCGCTCATCAGCCGCAGCTTGTTGGCCGTGTCTTCATCACTCATCGGGTTCGCCGGATGACCGGGTGGATTAGTGTTCTCAACCTCCAAGACCGTACCGTCCTGCATTGTCACGGTAATCGCCAGCTTCATATCAGGCAGCAGCGCCTCAATTGCAGGATCAACGGTCACCGTGATTTTATTGAGAAGGGGCCGGAGTGACGGATCCTGCACGCGGTCTTCCTCAAAGGAGGCAATCGAGATCGTGCTATCCACCAAGGTTCGGGCAAAAATATAAGGCAAGCTATGGTCAGCGGTTTCGCGAGTCTGCGGATCCCATTTTTCTGGCTCACCACCGATTTCTACGCGGGTGAGCTCGTCACAGAAAATCTCAATGGATTTTATTTTATTAATATTGTTCGCCGCCAGTTTCTCCCGCAGCTCCATCGCCGCCCAGACTGCCGGCTGGCCATTGGTTTCCAGCGGCCAATATTTAAAGAGAATCTGATCGAGGGTGCACGCACCGCCGTCGGTGGGAAACGGCGACAGATCGAAAGGCCCGGTAATGTTATCAAACAATCCATGCCGCCCCTCAAAGGCATTGCCGGGACCGACCATGCCTTCAGCGGCCAACGTCGCGGCGAACACACCGTTACGCGCGGCAAAGGGCGTCGCAACACTCTTCCACGAAGTCAGCTCACCCGACCGTGTGACCCTCAACGGCACGGAGGCCGTGGCGCTCATGCCGATGGCGTTAGCGGTCTGCTCGAGCGTAAGGCCCAGCAGATTACAGACACCTGCCGTGGTCGAGAGCGCGACCATAAATCCCTGATCCCAGCCAAGTTTACGCAGATCGGTGCCTTCACACAGTCGCGTATAAATCTCGTAACTCACCATCATCGCGGTGAGAAACTGTTGGCCGCTGAACGGTGCCGCCCCAGCCAAAGCGAGATGCGCGCCGAGACTGTCGCTGGGATGGCCGCCGGGAAACCGGTCATTGAAATCATATTTGCGGATCATGCCGGAATTGATAAAGGTCGCCATTTCTACCGGCATCGTCGCATCGACAAACAATGTCCGCCCGGCATAGAGACCGGCACTCTGGCCGCCAGCGAGTCGTCGGCCAATGGACGCCGCCTCACACGCATGCGCCGCAAAGGCGCAGCCCAACGTATCGATCATATGCTGGGTCGCGGATCGGGCGATCCCGTCACTAAGATGATCAAAATTCAGCGTCGTCGCAAAAGTCGCAATCTGTTCGGTCAGACGATCCATCACATTTCCATCAGCTCGGCACGTATTCGCTACGGAAGGACGAGAGCGGCATGGGCGGGTCTTCCTCGCTGCCATCGATCCACATATCGAACACAATTTCATTATGCGGTGTTATCTCAAGCAACCGCGCGCGGCACATGCCGCCACGATTGTCATTGGTCGGCACCCCATCGATGGTGCATACCCCGCCAAAATTCATAAAGGTGTTGCCGGTCTTCGGCAGGCGATAGGCACCGCCCTGATAGCAGCCATAGAGCCCCTCACCCAGGCCATCACCATCACCAAACGCCCAGACCTGTTCAACCGTCATCGCGTCTTCATCAACGGCAAACTCCACCACCCGGCTATAATTCTTTTCACCGGGCAGCGGGTCGGCGAACGGCAGGGCGCGGTGATTGCCATTGTCAAAACACAGGATGGTGCCAGTTGGAGTCACCGAACAATCATGCTGGTGATATTGCCATTCCACATCGCCAACCGGTTTGAGCAGCTTGTCCGACCAAGGCGCCCGCCAGTTACCGGGATCGCCGAGTATCCATTTGATCTCGCCGCTGCTGCGGTGGAATTTCAGAATACAGTCCTGGGTGCGCAGCGACAGCATGATGGTGTCATCGCGCGCGTCATAAAACACCGCATTGGTGTGGCACCAGTCATTGCTGTCGGGGAATCCCAGCTTGCGCCAGTAGCCCGAGCAGCTGCCATAACACAGCCGGTAGGGATCGAGCATATCGAGCAGATGCCATTTATTGACGACCTCACCCTTTGGAGTCACTTCGAGTACGACATCGCCAACCACATTGGCCGGCCCGCGCGGCGCGTCAGGATCGGTGTCGTTTTGTGGCCAGTCCGGCAGCACGCGCATCTCGGCGCTCAACAGCAACAGATTACCATTGGGGAACCGGTTTACCCGGTGATGGGTCAACGGCACATCTATCTCGACCGAATTCGGCGGCGGCTCCTTATCCTGCCATTTGCCAGCGACATGCCATTGCCGAACCACCTGCCCCGAACGCAGCACTTCCTTGATCAGCCCGGCGCCGGTTAACGAGAACATCAGATTCCCGTTGGGCAATGCACAGCTATCCTGGGCCGCAGTGTCAAACTTCATATTGAGCGGGAAATTGCCATCCTGATCGACGCCGATAATCCAGCCGACCTTATTGCGCCCGATGTCAGGCCCGCCGGGACGGACGTTGAAGACCAACATCCCCGGCTCGCGCCGGGCCGGTTTACAGACATCAATATGATGCGGCGGCAGGTTTCCAAAACTCATTTAAACTGTTCCGTTCCTGAAGCGTTGACCACAGGATATCACAGCAATCGGGCGGAGCTATAGCGCGACCGATACCGTCTGGACCAGGTTTTCTTGCGCGAGATGGAAGCCACCCATTTTTAGGAAGTTCTGCGAGTCGTCAGCAGCGGACACTAGAGGTTTTTTTGACACTCGCTTTTTATCAACCGGCGGAGCCAACGATGTGCTGGGTCTTCGGTAAATCGTTCATGCCAGATTTGAGAGAAGGTAAACGGCGGCGCCTGAAGCTCACTTGGCAATTCCAAAAAAATCAAGTCATCGGTCATGACTTGTCGGGCCAGCAGCTCTGGGACCGTGATAATCAAATCAGTAGGAGCAATTACAGCACTAATTGCAAGGAACTGCGTGATCCTGAGCGCAATTGTCCTTTCAAAGCCGTGCTCTTTCAAAACGCTATCAATCCGGCTCCCTCCCCTTCCGGTGATGCTCAGCAAGGCATGGTGTGCAGTAGCATAGTCTTTGAGGTCCATGCTGCGCTCAGACAGGGGGTGTCCTTTGCGCATCAAACAGACCTGCCGGTCGGTCAACAGGGACTGCGCCGCGACATTGTCCAAAACGGGTCCATCGTCGAAAACACCAAACCCGAGCGAGATTTTCCCTTGGCACATCTCGGCAATGCCCTCCTCGGAAAGGTTTTCTAATTCGATCTGGATCTGCGGGGCCAAATTGAAGACCTGGCCGAGGACCGGAGGCATTATCATTTGAGCGAGATAGTCCGGCGCCATGATGCGAAACCGGTCTTGCGCTTTTGATGGGTCAAATACCGGCGGCTTGAACACTCCTGATACACGTGCCAAGGCGTCTTGGACTGGCCCACGTAGCGCCTCACCACGGGGCGTTAAGACCATGCCTCTGCCCGATCGCACAAGCAACGGATCCTTAAGCGCATACTGCAGGCGGTTCAATGCCCGGCTCATGGCTGGTTGCGAGAGGTTCACCTAGTTTGCCGCCCTAGTGACACTTTCGGTTTCCAGCAACGCTTTAAGCGCTTTCAACAGGTTCAGATCAATGTTCCCAATATTTGAATATTGCATAAATAATATATAAAACATGCATTATAATTATTTAATTAGCTCCCGTAAGTTTTGGTCATCGAAACCGACTACACGGGAGGAATTATCATGTTTGTTATTTCAGGCGTCACCGGAAACACTGGTTCCGTCGTTGCCCAAACGCTCATCGACCAAGGGCAACCGGTGCGAGTCATCGTCCGTACCGAAGAGAAAGGAAACCCTTGGAAAGCGAAAGGTGCCGAGATTGCGGTTGCTGACATCTTAGATATCGCAGCCATGACAAAAGCGTTGGACGGTGCCAGTGGAGCTTACTTTCTGCTACCTCCTGATCTTTCCAATGATGACTTTATTGGCGTCAGCATCAAATGTGCTGAGGCAATAGTCGCCGCAGCCAAAGTCGCCCGGTTGCCGCATGCGGTTATCCTTTCGTCCGTCGGCGCACAGCACGAAGAGCGCATTGGGCCGATCACTACCATCGGCCATCTGGAAAGACTTTTTGTAAAGGCACACGTCCCTCTGACCGCAGTTCGCCCTGGGTATTTTCTGGAAAACATTCAGGATGTCCTTCCTGCCACCGTCCACGAAGGGGTATATCCAAGCATGATCCATCCTCTTAATCGGAAGATCGACATGGTTGCCACACGTGACATCGGCCTGACTGTTGCCAAGGCCCTCCTGGACCCGTCGTCGATCCCGTATCGAGTAATCGAACTGAGGGGAGCGAACCAATATTCCGCTGAGGACATCGCGGAGGAGCTTTCAAAAACGCTTGGTCGCGACGTTGTTGCGGTTGCAGTTCCACGGGAACGCTGGGTGGATCAACTCAAGCAAAACGGCTTGTCTCAGCAGTCCGCTGAGAGTCTTGCTGAAATGCATGAGAACATAAACAACGGGCGCATCGACTTTCTTGATCTGGATGCTCGAAAGGCCTCGATTGACCTGAGCACTTTCATCACCAATTTGGCAGTCTAGATGAGTTGACCATAACTATCCTCAATCTTGGCAATTTTGAACATTCTAGCGCACTTCAGGAGATGATCAAAAAATGAAACAGATTACCGGTATCAATCACGTGGGAATTAGGGTTAGGAACCTTGCGGTGACGCGGGATTTTTATGAAAAGCTCGGTTTCGAGTTTATCAAAGGACCGGTCGGCCCCGAGCCTGTTGCGGTTATGATCCACCCATGCGGTGTCAACATGAACTTCATATTAAACGCTTCGAAGAACGCTGACAGCGACAATGTCTTAATGGACCGGTCGACGAAGCAGGCTGGGTACACTCATGTAGCATTGGAAGTTAGTGATCTGGAAAGTGTAGAGCGCCAGCTGGGCGAACTGGAAATTCCGATCACTGGCGAGGTTGAACTGCCAACAGGCGCACGGTTCATCTTTGTTAGAGATCCGGATCGCAACGTCATTGAATTTCACAGACCCGCATCCAGCTGACTAAAGGCGGCGGCCACGCAGGTTGCATCCCAACTTCGACAAGTCTTGATCGAATTTGTTAACCGTTTCTTTTCTACATGGAAGGAATGAACGTGTCCGCTTCAGGTCAAAAGCAGACCTGACGACCCCTTCCTAATGCGCGACGTCCCAGTTGGCGCCGGAGCCGGTGTCGCAGATCAGCGGTACGGACAGGCTGGCGGCTGATTCCATGGTTTTCTTGACCACCTCTTCAGTCTTTTTCAGCTCTTTTTCCGACACTTCGAAGATCAGCTCATCATGGACCTGCAGCAGCATCTGCGCCTTGAGCTTGGCCTTTTTGAGCGCCCCCGGCATCAGGATCATCGCGCGCTTGATGATGTCGGCAGCCGAGCCCTGGAGCGGCGCGTTGATCGCGGCGCGTTCCATGAAATTGCGACGCGCCGGGTTCTTGTCCTGGATGCCCGGCACATGCACCCGGCGGCCATAGATGGTTTTGACATAGCCGTTTTCGCGGGCGAATTCCTTGGCGTCATCCATATAGCCCTTTACGCCGGGATAGCGCTCAAAATAGGCCTCGATATAGGATTTGGCTTCACCCTGCGCGATGCCGAGCTGACGCGCCAGACCAAACGGGCTGATGCCATAGATGATGCCAAAATTGATCGCCTTGGCACGATTGCGGGTGGTGCTATCGAGCTCATCAATCGGAATGCCAAACACCTCGCTGGCCGTCATCGCGTGAATATCCGCCCCATCCTTGAAAGCCTTTTTGAGCACATCGATATCGGCGACATGTGCCAACAGCCGCAGCTCAATCTGCGAGTAATCCGCCGACAGCAGCACATTGCCCTTATCGGCGACAAAGGCGGTCCTGATCTTGCGACCCTCTTCGGTGCGGATAGGGATATTCTGGAGGTTGGGATCATTGGAGGACAGCCGCCCGGTCGAGGCAATCGCCTGCGCGTAGGAGGTATGGACGCGCCCGGTGCGGGCATCGATCTGCCCCATCAGCGCATCGGTGTAGGTACTTTTGAGTTTGCTGAGCTGCCGCCATTCGAGGACTTTTACCGGCAGGTCATGACCCTGAGCCGCCAGCCCTTCGAGAATATCAGCACCGGTGCCGTAAGCGCCGGTCTTGCCTTTCTTGCCGCCCGGCAGACCCATCTCGTCAAACAGCACTTCGCCGAGCTGCTTGGGGGAGCCGATATTAAACTCATGTCCGGCCAGCTCGTGGATAGCATCGCCGAGCGTCGCGATGCGTTTTTCAAAATCATCGGACAGTGATTTCAGCACATTGACATCGACCTTGATGCCCGCGCTTTCCATATCTTCCAGCACATCAATCAAGGGTCGTTCGATGCGCTCATAAACCGTTGCCATCTTTTCAAATACCAGACGCGGTTTGAGCAGCCGGTGCAGCTCGAGCGTGACATCGGCATCTTCCGCCGCGTAATCCAGCGCTGCTTCCAGTTCAACCTCGGCAAAGCTGATCTTCTTTTTACCGGTGCCGGTAACCTCGCTGTATTTGATGTTGGTGCGATCGAGATGCAGCCGCGTCAGATCATCAAGACCATGACCATGCGACCCGCCATCCAGCACATAAGACAGCAGCATGGTGTCATCGACCGGTGACATATCAATGCCATAGCGGGCGAAGACCTCGCTGTCATATTTGGCGTTATGAGCGACCTTGAGCGTGCCGCGATCCTCAAGCATTGGCTTGAGCAGTTTGAGCGCCTTCTTCATATCGATCTGCTTCGGCGCGCCATCTGCGCTCGGCTCCTCGGCATCACCGCCACCGAGATCGAACGAACCCTGGCTTTTGGGGGCGACATGGCCAAGCGGGATATAGCAGGCGCGGGCACCTTTCACCGGCAGGTCCATCGATAGCGAGACCCCGACCAGCTCCGCATTCAGCGAATCCAGGGAGTCGGTTTCGGTATCGACCGCGACCGTTCCCTGTTCCATTGCCGATGCGATCCAGGTCTTGAGCGCGGCTTCATCCTGCACCAGCGCATAACCCGCCTCATTCCGCTTATCATCCGCCGCCGGGGTGGGTGCATCTTCCGGCACATCGTGACCCGCCTGGACCAGCCCGGCTTTGACCTTGGCGAGGATCGATTTAAAGCCCTGCTCTTCCAGAAAGGGAATGATTTTTTCGGGATCAAGATCCCTAACCACAAAATCCTCATAGGATTGCTCGACCGGCGCATCGACCGCCAGCGTGACCAGATCACGCGAGATACGCGCCTGATCGGCAAACTCGATCAGGTTTTCGCGGCGCTTGTTCTGTTTAATCTCGCCCGCGCGCTCGAGCAACGTATCAAGATCACCATATTCTTCTATCAGCTGCGCGGCGATCTTGACCCCGATCCCCGGCACACCCGGCACGTTATCGGCGGAGTCGCCCGCGAGAGACTGAATATCGACGACCTTGTCGGGCGTGACGCCAAATTTCTTTTCAACTTCCTCATAGCTGATGATGGTGCCCTTCATCGGGTCCTGCATCGAGATATTATCATCGATGAGCTGCATCAGATCCTTGTCGGAGGACACGATGGTGACCCGCAGCCCATCAGCGGCAGCCTGTTTGGCATAGGTCGCGATCAGATCATCGGCCTCATAGCCCTCCATCTCAGCCTGCGGCAGCCCATAGGCCTCCACCGATTCGCGGATCAAGGAAAATTGCGGGACCAGGTCCTCCGGTGGCGGTGGGCGGTGCGCCTTATATTCAGGGTATATGTCAGAGCGGAAGGTCTTGCGCGCGGTATCAAAGATCACCGCCAGATAATCGGTCTCGGAGTCCTCAACCAGCTTGGTCAACATCGAGGTAAAGCCATAGACGGCATTAACCGGCGTGCCGTCGGGTCGCGTCATCGGCGGCAGGGCGTGATAGGCCCGGAAAATATAGCCAGAGCCATCAATCAGAAATAAATGCTTGGGTTCTCCGTCATCCGGTTTGCTTGTCGTGGCCATGGCTTTCGTCCCCTGTTTCGATGTCTAAAACATGCCGCAAGGGGGCGGAGGAGTCGAGGGAGAGTCGAGTCGTCCCTAAGGGGTATCCACAGATATCTGCTGTGTCTGAGGGGTTTTATCCGTGTCGGTCCCGGAAAGTAATTTTGCCACCCCGCGATAGCGCCCCGGTGGCCAGCTCTTGCCGACCCTGCGCTTGCGCCCGATATAGACCATCCGCCAGGCCTGGTTACGGGTGATGGCGATATCCTTGGTGATAAAGTCGCTGCCATCCGGCATTTTTATGGTGAGTTGCAGCGTACTGCCTTTTGCCACGCTGAATAGCGCCGCCCAGAATACCAATGCCTTTGCATTGCGCTTTATCACAGGCGGGCTCGCCGCATTGGTTTTGATCCCGGCACCGCTGGGCATCGCGGGCGCAAACCCGGCGGCATAGAGCCATGAGTGCTGATAGCGAACATTTGCAACGCTTTTGAACAGTGGCTTGCCCGGCAGGCCACACCCCTGCCCCTGCCTCCTCCCATTGACCGGATCAACAATCTGCCCGTCCTTGCGCAAGGCCAGGTGAAGATACGGGAACGCTGTCCGGCCGGACATGCCGACCCGTCCGATGGCCTCACCCCGCGCAACGACATCCCCCTGCGTCACCCAGATACTGCCACGCCGCAGGTGACAATACTGGCTTTCCCAGACACCCGCGTGACGGATAACAATGCCATTGCCGCATTCCCGGCCCTTGATCTTTTCTGCCGAGAAACTGAGTCCGTGCTCGGCGATGTTGTTTCGCAACCGCAGGACCGTGCCGGCGGCAATGGCGCGCACATCAACACCGCGCTGCATCTGCGCAAGATCGCGGACCGCAAAGTCAGTCCCTTTGTGCCCGTCATAGCTGCGCGGACCGCAGGCACTATCGGCAACGGCTTTGCTCCCATCATGATCGACATAGTTCATGACCCAGCAGGTCGCGCCGAGATTGCAGTTAAGGGGCAGGTCAAAAGGCGGGCGGTCACTGGCAACGGCCGCAAAGGGCTGTCCGGCAAGCAGAATAGATATAATGGCAAGCAGACGTCGGCAGGCGGCGCCCGAGCAAATTTTCAAAAGCAGCTTAATGCCCGCCGGAGATTTTGGTACCGGGTTTGAGGATATACATCCGGTCGCAATAGCCGCATTCGACCTTGCCCTCGACCAGGGTGAGATAAACCCGCGGGTGTCCAAGCGCACCGCCACCGCCATCACAGGCAACTGTCATCTCTTCGATTTCGATGGTTTCAGGGGGCTCCGGGGCTGTTCCGGCCATATCTCAATCCTCATTGGCTCTATAACGGGCCGCACGCAGTTCATTGACCGCGAAGGCTGCGCGATGATACCCAATGTGCCGCGATGTGCAAAGAAACTTGCACAGAGGATAACCGCCTAATTTTCAGGAATTTTAAGCCTATGGATGCCGCCGCACCGACCAATTCAGATGATATGCCCGACCTCGCGGTTGAGACGGAGAGCCTAACCAAAATCTACACCCCGACTTACGGTCCGACGGTCCGGGCACTGGACAATGTCAGCCTGCAGGTGCCGCGCGGGTCGGTATTTGGATTGCTGGGGCCCAACGGTGCCGGCAAATCGACGCTGATCAATATTCTCGCCGGGCTGGTCATCAAGACTTCCGGCAGTGCGCGGATCTGGTACTTCGATACCGAGAAGGAGTTTCGCCGCGCGCGGTCCGCCATTGGTGTGGTGCCACAGGAGGTCAATCTCGACGCGTTCTTTTGTCCGCGCGAGGTTCTCGAACTCCAGGCCGGACTCTACGGCGTGCCCAAAAGCGAACGTCGCACGATGGAAATCCTCGAGGCGGTCGGGCTGGCGGATAAGGCTGATGCCTATGCGCGGTCGCTTTCCGGTGGGATGAAGCGCCGCCTGCTGATCGCCAAGGCTTTGGTCCATACGCCGCCGGTCGTGGTGCTGGATGAGCCGACCGCCGGCGTCGATGTTGAGCTGCGGCGTCAGCTCTGGGCCTATATGCGCATCTTGAACGAGGCCGGGACGACCATCCTGCTAACGACGCATTATCTCGAAGAAGCTGAGGAGATGTGTGACACCATCGCGATTATTGACCACGGCAAGCTGATTGCCTCTGAACCGACACCAAAGCTGATCGGGCGGCTCGATCAACGCACTCTGACCATCACCGTTACCACAGCGCTGGACGCAGTACCCGAAACCCTCACGGCCTTTTCAGCGAGTCTGACCGCCCCAAACGAGCTGACCTTTTGTTTCTCCCCCAGCAGCACGACTGTCGGTGAGATCCTCGGCGCGATCCAGTCTGCCGGGCTGACGGTCGCCGATCTGGCAACCCAGGAAGCCGATCTGGAAGACATCTTTCTGCGGCTCACCGGGATTGATGAGGCGCCTCGCGTCATTGCGACCGATCCGCCGTCGAGCGTCGTTCAGGACGCGCGCAGCAACCCACCGCTTTAACACGAGATGCGCCTCGCCGTTCTATCGCTACTGTTTCTGTGTGTCGGATGCGCATCCCCGATCCTCAAACCGATGGGGCCGGCAACGGTGAGCCCAATCGCAAGCGACAAGATGTTAACCGCAGCTGACGGCGCGCAATTGCCACTCCGGATTTGGCAAGCCAAGCCAGACCGAGAAAATCCCCGCGCGGTTATCATCGCGGTGCATGGCTTTAATGATTATGCCAACGCGTTTTATTTGCCGGCGCCGTTCTGGGCTAGGCACGGCATCGTCACCTACGCCTATGACCAGCGCGGCTTTGGCGGCGCACCCCATCGCGGCTTCTGGCCCGGCACCAAAACCCTCACCGCTGATCTGCGGTCCGCCGTGAAAGCCATTCACCATCGCCATGCCGGAACGCCGGTCTATGTACTGGGTGTCAGCATGGGCGGCGCGGTGGTGATGGCCACCCTCGCCGACGGCCCGATCGACGGCATAGACGGTGCGATTCTTGCGGCCCCGGCGGTGTGGGGACGGGCCCATATGAATATATTTCAGCGCACCGCCCTGTGGCTGGCTTTTCACACCATGCCAGACCTCAAGCTGACCGGACGTGGGCTTAAAATCCAGCCCAGCGATAATATCAAAATGCTGCGCAGGATTTCCAAAGACCCGAAGATGATCCGCGAGACCCGTATTGATGCCATCAAGGGGCTGGTCGATCTGATGGACAGGGCCTTCGCCGCGGCACCTAAGATTGGCCATACGCCGATCCTGATCGCCTATGGGCTGAAGGATGAGATCGTCCCCAAAGACCCGACCCTGCAGGTCATGCAGCGGCTCGACACAAAGCTGGCGACGCGGGCGCTGTATGACACCGCCTGGCACATGCTGCTCCGCGACCTCAAAGCCGAGATCATCTGGCGGGACATTACCGCGTGGATTTCAGACCGCCGCAAACCGCTGCCCTCGAGGGCTGACGGGCGGGCGACCGAAACCCTCAAATCCGCGCCTGCCCGCTAGCAAAAAATAACGTCAGAACACGCAACGAAGACAATTGCACCAAGGGGGGCGGCTGGAGTAGTCTCCGCCTCACGCACCCGTAGCTCAGCTGGATAGAGCGCTGCCCTCCGAAGGCAGAGGTCACAGGTTCGAATCCTGTCGGGTGCACCACTTTTCTTCATAAAAACAATGACTTGGGTTTTCGCCAACTCGTTGTTTGACCCTAAAACCGCATGCACATATCATACACATGATACACATGCGTATTGGGGTAATCTCCATGACAGACGTTAATAACAAGGTTGATGTGCGGGGTGATGGTTCAGTCATCCTCTATCAACGTCTGAAGTTTGGTAGCAAAACCGAGATTAGTGACATTTTCCATATGAGGATTCGCATTCCCCTCTCTGCATCGAAGGGGTATTTCCGGGGAAGCACGGGTGAGAGCAACCAAGGCAGAGCAACTCAGGTCGCCCTGAACAAGTTCGATGAACTCTATAAAAAGGTGAAGGGTGGAGGGACTTTGCTGGGTAAATCCTTCAAGGATTTGTTCAACGAATGGAAAGTCCATTACCCCAAGGTGAGCAACGAGAGTCTTCCCCAGTATATCGAGTGGTCAATCAATCGTATCGGGAACTACCCCTATACATTCTTCGTCGATGAAAAGGGGAACCCAAAGGTAGACACGATCACCCCGCAGGATTTTAAGGAATACTTCATTTACAGGAAGAATAATTCTGTGAAGAAGGGTGTTCCCTACTCACCCTCGAACAATACCATTCGTAAAGAATGCACCCTTCTCGGTCAGATGTTCTCTTATGCATTCGAGAAGGGTTATCTTCCGAAGGAACTCAAAGTCAGCAGACCCTCTCCTGAGAAGGATTCGAGAAGACCCTCATTCACCAAAGATGAATGGAGAAAACTCACCACTGGGATGAGGAGACGGGTCAAAGACGGTTGGGGTGCTCACAAACGTGATCGGTTCATCCTCAATCAATATGTTCTCATCCTTGCAAATTGTGGTGTCCGTCTGGGTGAGTTGAGAAACATCAAGTGGAGTGATGTCCGAAGAGAGACTTACGAGGATGATGGAGACACGGTCCGTCTCATCATTCTGGTCAAAGGTAAAACAGGGATCAGAGAGGTCGTCTGCAACAAGGGAACTGAGGTCTTCTTTGAGAGGTTATACGACAACCGCAAAGAGGAACTGAACGCACATCCCTCACCCGACACCTTCGTGTTCTGTCATCAAGATGGAACACCCATCAAAACGATGCGTAAGGCGTTCGACAGTCTATTGGACGACCTCGACCTCAAGCAAAACTCGATGGGTAAGAACCGCACCCTTTACTCACTTCGACACATGTATGCGACCTTCCGTCTGAGTGAAGAGGTGTCACCGTATCTGCTGGCAAAACAAATGGGGACATCGGTTGAGATGCTGGAGAAGCATTACGGTCAGGTGGTCAATCGTCTGGTCGCAACCCAGATCACCAAAACCAGAAGTCGTCAGACGGTCAGGGTGACGGAGAAGGTTTATCCCTTTTAGACGGAACCACCGATGAAGAAGAAACGAAACCTAAGTCCCTGTGTATCGGTCTGTCGTATTGATGCTGACAACGTATGTGAAGGTTGTGGAAGGACCATCAAAGAAATACGAGATTGGTCAATTTATGGTGACAAAAAGAAAGTCGCCATCATGAAGAGATTACAGGTTGGGTAACTAACTAAATTTATTTTACCCACCCTCATTTTGAAGGGATGCGATTGTATAAATAGAAGGACAATTCAAGTTTCCCAGACAAGACGATGGGTGTCCCCAGTTGACTA
>CALIBP010000011.1 GCA_938048165.1 uncultured Alphaproteobacteria bacterium
TTTTGTTGCGCGGTTTGATGGTCGCGCCGTTGGGTCGGCGCAATTGGTTTGCCCGCCTCGAAACAATGAAGCGCAAAATAGAATAGCGACGATTACGACAAATTTTGTCGCGCCCTGGGCCCGCGGCCACGGGCTCGCACGTGATCTGACCCTCGCTTGTGAAAAATCTGCGCGCCGACACGGGGTCCGCTTCATTAATCTCGATGTTCGGGAAACGCAGGACGCTGCGATTCAACTATATGAGTCGCTCGGCTATGAACGCTGGGGCTCGAATCCCAACTATGCAGTTGTCAACGGGAAGACAATTGTCGGACACTATTACACGAAGGCTCTGAAGGGTGGTTCAGGGAAAAAGGGACGCGCTAAATGATTTTGTTTCCGGCAATAGATCTTAAGGACGGGCTATGTGTTCGGTTGTTGCGTGGTGATATGGGCCAGGCGACGATTTTTAACCCCGATCCCGTTCAGCAGGCGCAGGAGTTTCAGGCCGCCGGGTTCGAGTGGCTGCACCTTGTCGATTTAAACGGCGCGATTGAAGGAAAGCCTGTAAACGCGGACACAGTCGCGCGGGTTGTTTCTTCGATCGAGATGCCTGTGCAGCTTGGCGGGGGCATTCGCAACCGGGAAATTCTCGACCATTGGATTGGTGTCGGGGTAAGCCGCATCGTTCTCGGCACCGCGGCCTTGTCGGATCCGGATTTTGTAGCCAAAGCCTGTGCCGATTACCCCGGGAAAATCGTCATCGCGATCGATGCGCGCGATGGCAAGGTGGCGGTCGAAGGCTGGACCAAAGATTCCGATGTCCGCGTCCTCGATCTGGCATTGCGGTTTGAGGATAGTGGCGCAGCGGCAATTCTCTATACGGATATAAATCGTGATGGCGCAATGGGCGGCGTGAATCTTGAGGCGACCGTTGATCTCGCTTTTGCGTTAACAACGCCGGTGATTGCGTCTGGCGGGGTTTCCTCTCTCAACGATCTTAAAGAGCTCAAGGAAAAATCCGCCGCCGGGATCGAAGGGGTCATTTGCGGCCGCGCCCTTTATGACGGGCGCATTGAACCGGCTGAAGCAATCGCGATGTTGCGGGATACGAAAGCCGAAGGCATCGCCTGATGCTCAAGATGCGCGTCATACCCTGTCTGGACGTGAAGGAAGGGCGCACCGTTAAAGGCGTAAATTTTGTTGATTTGATTGATGCGGGTGATCCCGTTGAACAGGCAAAGCTTTACGATCAGGCGGGCGCAGACGAGTTGTGTTTTCTCGATATCGCAGCAACGCACGAAAACCGCGACACTCTTTTTGACGTGGTGTCGCGCACTGCAGAGCAATGCTTTATGCCGCTGACGGTCGGTGGCGGTGTGCGGGCGACGGAAGATATTCGCAAACTTTTGCTCACGGGTGCGGACAAAGTTTCGATTAATTCGGCCGCGGTGACGCAACCGGAACTGGTGGGCGAGGCGGCCGAGAAATTTGGTTCGCAATGTATTGTCGTCGCGATTGACGCCAAACAGACTGGCCCCGGAAAATGGGAGATCTTTACCCATGGCGGACGCAAGCCGACAGGGATTGACGCGGTGGCCTGGGCTGGCCGAATGGCGGATCTTGGTGCCGGTGAAATTCTCCTGACGTCGATGGATCAGGACGGCACGAAATCGGGGTTTGATCTTGCTTTGACGCGGGCGATTGCCGACTCGATAACAATTCCGGTAATTGCCTCTGGTGGCGTCGGTACGCTGGATCATTTGGTTGACGGTATTCGAGAGGGTCACGCGACAGCCGTTCTGGCGGCGTCAATATTTCACTTCGGGACCTATACGATTGCCGAGGCAAAAGCTCATATGGCGGCGGCCGGTGTTGCTGTGCGCCCGGTTCTGGTATGACAATATCTCAACCAGTGGAGCGGTCACATGACTGACGGCAAGAGTGATAGTGAAATTTTGCAGCGGCTGTATGCCGTTATTGAATCGCGCAAAGACAGTGACGCGGAATCGTCCTACACGGCATCGCTGCTTCAGGCAGGCATGCCGAAGATTGCCCAGAAGCTTGGTGAAGAAGCTGTCGAAACGGTTATCGCTGCGACCACTGGTAATGATAAAGAACTCGTTGGGGAAAGCGCCGACCTGCTTTATCATTTGCTCGTCGTGTGGGCGGCGAAAGGTATCGCACCTGATGATGTCTGGGCTGAGCTGTCGCGCCGCGAAGGCACTTCGGGCATTGCCGAAAAGACATCGCGTAAAAGCTAGTTTGTTGGGGTAAAGACCATGGCCAATTACGACGATAATAATATTTTTGCGAAAATTCTCCGCGGCGAGTTGCCAAGCAACAAAGTCCTTGAGACTGAATATGCGCTGGCCTTCCACGACATCAACCCGCAGGCCCCAACCCATGTCTTGGTGATTCCCAAAGGCCCCTATGTTTCGATGGATGATTTCACCGCCAATGCCAGCGCCGAGGAAATCGCCGGTCTGTGGCGGGCTGTTGGTGAGGCCGCCAGAGAATTGAGCCTGGTCGAGGGCGGCTATCGCATTATGTCAAACCATAGCGCTCACGCCCATCAGGAAGTCTTTCACCTCCACATTCATATTCTTGGTGGCCGACCGTTAGGGCCGATGCTCGAAGGCGGCGATATCCCGCCGGATGGAACCTGGCAGCGCCAGGGCTGATACGGCTCCCATGGCGGATCAGATTAAACAGCCCACTCTTGCCTCTCCCGCTGCTTTATGCAGCGCGCTCTTGATCTCGCTGCTGCAACCGAAAAGGCGGGTCGGGGGAATGCCTATGGCGCGGTGATTGTTCGCGCCGGCAAAATTATCGGTGAAGGGGCAAACACGATCTATGCCCACAATGACCCAACCGCTCATGGTGAGATCAAGGCGATCAAAGATGCCTGCCGACGCATTGGGCGTAACGATCTTTCCGGGGCGGTGATCTATACCAGCGGGGGTGCGCCCTGTCCGATGTGTGCGACGGCCTGCTACTGGGCAGGGCTCGACAGGATTTATTATGCCCATCAAGCCGATGACATTACCGACGGCGGTGCGCCGGAGTACGGAAAATGTTGACCCGCCGTTCAATGATCGCTGGCGCAATAGCGGCATAGGGTGCGGGGCTGTTGGCAATGCGAAAGGTGTTGGCGCGTACTGCAGATAAACATAAAAGCTTTATCGAGCGAGCGTATGAAATGCGTCGCCGGGCGGTGTCCGAAGGCGATCAAGCCTATGGCGCGATCGTTGCAAAGAATGGCCAGGTAGTCGGGCTTGGCCCCTCCCGCGTCGTGACCAACACAGATGCTGACCGACTATCTAACAGAAGAGGATATCGCGCGCTTCGACGCCATTGATGACAGCACCGGTGACAAGGCCCGAGAAGTTCTCGATGCCAAATAATTTACGCGGATTTACGGGCGGGTCTCTGTGTAACGTGCTTCCATCGCATCCCAGAGCAGGCTTTCGATGTGGATGTCATCGAGTGCGTTAATCTCCTGGATGCCGGTTGGCGAGGTCACGTTGATCTCGGTCAGAAAATCCCCAATGACATCGATGCCCACAAAAATCAGGCCGCGCTCTTTGAGGGCTGGTCCGATGGCTTCGCAAATCTCCTGTTCGCGGGAAGTTAGCGTGGTTTTGCCAGCGGAGCCGCCAGCATGAAAATTTGCCCGCGCATCGCCGTCTGCCGGAATGCGTGAAACCCCACCGACCGGAACACCGTCTACCAGAATGATGCGTTTATCGCCTTGCCGTACTTCAGGCAGGTAACGCTGGATGATGATCGGCTCGCGATACTTGTCGGTGAACATTTCCAACAGCGCCCCCATATTCTCGTCATAAGGGGTAATGTGAAAAACGTCGGCACCACCATTACCAAAGAGCGGCTTTACGATGATGTCCTTATGCTCATCCCGGAAGGCGTGAATCTCTCTAAGGTCGGACGTGATCAGCGTCGGCGGTAAAACCCCGTCAAAATGGGTAACGAAGAGTTTTTCCGGGGCATTTCGAACCTCTGCAGGATCATTCACCACCAACGTGTCCGGGTGAATATGCTCCAGCAAATGTGTTGCGGTTATGTAAGCCATGTCGAAGGGGGGGTCTTGGCGCATTAAAACGATATCGACTTTTGAAAGATCGAGAATTTCTTCCTTGCCAGCGGTGAAGTGGTTTCCGATTTCCCGGCGCACCTCGATCGGT
>CALIBP010000012.1 GCA_938048165.1 uncultured Alphaproteobacteria bacterium
GCTGTTGCCGACTTCATAACGTGACCGCAATGCTTCAGTCCGGAGCTTTTCTCCAGGCGGCAGGGAACCAGACAGAATATCACCCCGCAATCGGTCATAAACTGACGACGCCAGTGTTCCTGCGGGTTCCTGCTCCGCTAGTTCAGCAATCCGTGTCAGCACTTCATCATTGGGTGGCATTGCAATTCCCGTATTTCCAGCCTACTGCGTTCCCTTATCCATATTAAAGCCGAACCAGAGTCGGTAATACAATCAAATAATTTCGATATTTAATTGACAAAGGTATTTATTTCGACTTTCCTATCAAAAACCGAAGCAACAATTGGGAGAAAGCATATGTTAGCGAATAAATTTAAACTCGGAAGAACGACCGGCCTCGCCGCCGCCGTCGCCATGAGCCTTACAGCGTTTAGTGGATCCGCGCTTGCCCAGAAAGAGATCAAGCTTACCGCGATTGACGGTTACCCGGCCAAAGCGCTTTGGGTCAAAACATTTATCAAATACTTTGTACCTGCCGTGGATCAGGCTCTTGCCAAGACCAGCAACTACAAGATCAAATGGAATCTCGCCTGGGGCGGTCAGATCGTTAAGCCGAAGGGTGTATTCAAAGGCCTCCAGAAAGGCCTCGGCGATCTCGGGATCGTCACCACCGTCTTCCATGCGGACAAAGTCCCGCTGCATGGCATGGCTTTTGCCACACCATTTGTCACGACTGACCCTGGCCTGCTGGCACGAACATTCGACGACATGGTCGCAACGCATCCTGATTTCAAGAAAAGCTGGGAAAAATACAATCAGGTATATCTGACAAATTTGGCGGTCCTTGATTCCTACAACATGTTCTTCAAGCAACCGATCACTAGTCTTTCTGGTGTTAAAGGCAAGAAGATTGCCGCCGCAGGGCTAAACATGCGCTACCTCAAGAATACCGGTGCCAAGGGCGTCGGCGGTAGTTTAGTGGGTTATTACAACAAACTGAAAACTGGCGTTGTCGACGGCGCCATGGTTTGGGCAGAAGCAGCCGTGATCTTCAAGATCGTTGAAGTCGCGCCTCATATGATGCGAGCCAGCCTTGGCACCGTGAACTCCAAGGCGATCACCGTAAATGCCAAGACCTGGAAAAAGCTGCCAAACGAAGTGAAGCAGGCTTTACAGGCAGCTGCGATCATCTATCGCGATGGCACAAGTAAAGACGTCGAAGCCCGTTCCAAGGTTATGTATAAAAAGTTTGCTGAAAAAGGTGGCAAAGTCACACCGCTGAGCCAGGCACAGCGCGAAGCCTGGGCCAACAGCATGCCTAATGTTGCCAAAGACTGGGCAGCAAGCCTTGAAAAGAAAGGTGTCGCCGGCAAAAAGATACTTGGCGACTACATGAACCGTATGAGGGCCGCCAAACAGCCTATCATTCGCCAATGGGACAAGGAGTAGCCCTATGAGCGATCCGGGCACCCCCCGGACGGTAGAAACGATTGAAGGGGCGTCGCCAACTGGCGGCGCCCTTTCCCAATTTCTTTTCTGGTGTTCGTCAGGTCTAAATGCCGTTGGTTCAGTCTGGATTTTTGTCCTGATGATCCTGATCAATTGCGACGCCTTTGGCAGAACGTTTCTAAATCATCCAATTGAAGGCGTTATTGAGCTGGTCGAAATGTCGATCGTCGCCATCGTCTTCCTACAGCTCTCCGACGCAACACGCCGCGGACGCCTAACCCGCTCTGACGGGCTCTTTTCCAGAATCCTGCTTCGCAAGCCTGCTATTGGAAGAACCATGGGCGCGCTGTTTGATCTTCTTGGCATCGTGTTCATGGTGATCATAATTTACGGCACGCTTCCGCTGCTTAACGAAGCTATCGATGAAAGCCTTTATTTTGGCACCGAGGGTGTCTTCACCGCTCCTCGCTGGCCGGTCTATTTCGTTATTATTCTCGGTGGCTGCGTAACATTGATGCAGTTTGCAACCTTCACGCACCGGTATATTTGCGGTGGCTATCAATTACCGGAGCAATCTTCATGACCGGTCTCGAAGTCGGTATCGCCTCGGTCATCCTGATCGTCATTCTGATATATGCCGGGCTGTATATTCCCGTCGCGCTCGGTTTGATGTCCTTTATCGGCGTGTGGATCATGCGGGAAGAGATCGACATACCGATCAATCTTCTTTCGCTCTCTGTCGCAGACACCGTATCGCATTACGTCTTTGCGACTGTGCCTCTTTTCGCTTTGATGGGCTTTCTCGTCAGCAAGGCCGGGCTCGGCCGCGATATTTATGATGTCGCGAATGCAATATTTTATCGCATCAGAGGGGGCCTCGGGATCGCGACTGTAGCGGCCAATGCGATCTTTGCATCAGTGACCGGGTCAAGCATTGCCTCCGCCTCTGTTTTTACGCGAATTTCTGTTCCTGAGATGCGGCGCTTCGGTTATGGCAAACGCTTCTCGGTCGGTGTTGTAGCAGGCTCATCCGTGCTCGGGATGCTTATTCCGCCAAGTGCAATGCTTATTATCTATGCCATTGTTGCCGAGCAATCCGTTGGACATATGTTTATTGCGGGGATCATTCCCGGATTGTTACTCGCCGTCGCCTATTCCGTTGCCATTTTGCTGATGGCGATTATCGTGCCCAAGTTCGTTGGAGGTAACGCTAACGCTTCAGACGGTGATGAGTCATGGCGCAATCTCAGCCTTCTCGATATGGGCATCAAGATCTTCCCAATTGTCCTTTTGGTCGTCGTTGTATTGGGCGGCATTTATGGTGGGGTCGTCACCCCGACCGAAGCTGGCGCAACCGGATCACTCCTCGCCCTGCTCATCGCTATCTTTAAACGCCGGATGAGCTGGAAGGACCTCTGGGAGGTCCTTGTCGAGACTGGTCATATAACGGCGACTATCCTGTTCCTTCTGATCGCTGCTTCGATGTATAGCCGTATGCTTGGGGTTGCCTCATTGCCGAGCCAATTTGGTGAATGGCTCCAGGGGTCAGGACTAACCCTGACCGAGGTCATGATTCTTTATGTCATCATGCTGGTCTTGCTGGGAACGATCATCGACACCGCCTCGATCATTCTGATCGTCGCGCCGTTATTCCTGCCCTCAATCGAAGCCTTTGGTGGCGATCTCATCTGGTTTGGTATCGTCACCGTCATTGGTGCGGAGATCGGGCTGTTAACACCACCACTCGGGATATCGTGTTTTGTCATCAAGAGTACAATCAATGACAAAGATATTTCGCTATTCGATATTTTTGCCGGCGCCGCGCCCTTTGCTGTCATCATGCTGTTAATTTTGATGATCATCATCGCGTTCCCGGTCCTCAGCCTTGCGCTTATTTGAGAAGGAATCCGCCGATGCGCAATGTCACCGAAGATACTCTCACTAAAGCCGTCCTGGATACGATTTCCGACGACGCGGATCCGAGATTTCGTGAAATCATGACCGGTCTTATCAAACATCTGCATGAGTTTGCTATAGAGACCAACCTGTCGAAGGAAGAATGGCTCGGAGCTATTGAATTTCTTTATCAAACCGGTAAAAAAACGACGCGAAACCGGAACGAGTTCATCCTGCTGTCGGATACACTTGGTCTGTCGTCAATGGTCGATATGATTTCAAGCCGGGGCGATGATGACGCAACTGCTGTTAGCGTCCTTGGCCCTTTTTATATTGAGGGCGCACCGTTCATTAAAAATGGCGGCGATTTAATCAAGAACAATGCCGGTCAGCCAACACTCGTCAAAGGCTGTGTTACCTCAACGACCGGCGAACCAATTTCCAATGCGCTTCTCGATGTCTGGCAGAATGCAGAGAATGGAAAATATTCTAATGAAGACCCCGACCAGGATGACGACAATCTTCGGGCCCGCCTGAATGCCGATGACGATGGCTCTTATTCTTTCACCACCATTCGACCATCCCCCTATACAGTCCCCGAAGATGGTCCAGCAGGTGTGATGTTAGAAGCTATGGGACGGCATCCCTGGCGGCCCGCCCATATCCACTTCAAGGTTTCCGCCGAGGGCTATCAGGACCTCATTACGGAAATCTATCCTGAAGATGATGAATACATCGATGCCGACGCTGTTTTTGGCGTCCGCGATTCCCTCGCCGTAGAATTCAAAGCGACGACGTCAGAGGCAGAAGCGACTCGATATGGGCTCAAGTCCCCCTTCCTGACTGTCGAGTATGATTTTCGTTTGAGACCCCTTTAACACAGTGCCTTTAACCGCAGCGAGTAAGGAGTAACGGCATGGGTAGGATCTGGATGAGCCAGGTCATCGACGCAATCGCCGACCTAGGCCGCAACTATTTAGAACGCCCCTCCAGCAAATCACCGCTGAAAGCAGCAAAGCGTCTTTGTGACGATTTTCTGTCTGATCGCGGCGAAGCTTCAGGCACCGCCCTGGCGCGGGAACTCGTCGATCGCTACCTCGCCATGGAGGGGGTGGATCAGGATGGGTTTATAGATCTTCTAGCCTCGGATTATAGCTATGCAGCCGACAAGCTGCAAAATGCTGCCAGCGCCTACGTCCAGAACCCCGGCGACGACACCTATAGGGTGTTACGAAACGCCGTCGAATCCCCGCGACAAGAACTTTTGCGCCGGATCAACATGGCGCCCGATGGCACTGCGACGATCGTTAAGTTACGGGAACGGCTACTCAGCCGGCTGCCGGACGCCCCTCATCTCAAGATCTTCGACTCCGATCTCCGGTATTTGTTGAGCTCGTGGTTCAATCGCGGCTTCCTCCAGTTCGAACGGATTGAATGGCGTACACCCGCCGCCATTTTGGAAAAGCTGATCACCTATGAGGCCGTGCATGAAATCAAAGGATGGGGCGATCTTCGACGCCGATTGGCGGATGACCGCAGGTGCTTTGCATTTTTCCATCCGGCGTTGACGGACGAGCCACTGATATTCGTAGAAGTCGCTCTCACCAACGAACTATCGGGGCAAATTGGGCCATTACTCGACACGCCACCGGAAAATTCGGAAAAGGAACCGACGACAGCAATTTTTTATTCGATCAGTAATTGCCAGACAGGACTGGCGGGCATTTCTTTTGGCAATTTTTTAATCAAACAGGTGGTCGATGCCTTGTCGCAGGAACTGCCAACCATCAAAACATTCTCAACCTTGTCTCCTATACCAGGGTTTCGTGGCTGGCTCACCTCAACACCCGCCGACTTTCGCCCTGAGTTTGTGAGTGACGCTGAATTCGCAGTGCTGAGTTCTGACGGCGTCCTAGACGATGCCGACAAGAGATCAGAAATGAAAAAGCTGATTACCAAGCTTTGCGCAACCTATCTCACATCCACCAATAGTCGGAATTTACCGCTAGACCCCGTCGCCCGCTTCCACCTTGGAAATGGCGCCTCGATTGAACGCATCAACTGGGATGGCGATCTTTCCCAAAAGGGAATAGGTCAGTCGGCAGGGCTTATGGTCAATTATCTTTATGCACCAGACCACATCGTCAGCAACCACGAGGCCTTTGTGAATGACGGAAAAATAGCAATCTCATCCAAAGTACGGAGCCTGCTTTAGCGCTCTCGAAAAGCTTCCGATTTCAGTTTTAGAACCGGGCGTAAAAAATACTCAAGCACAGAGCGTTTGCCAGTATGGATGTCCACGGTCGCTTCCATTCCCGGCAAAATATCTAAAGCCCCGGCACGGTCGCCGAGATAGGATTTCTCCGTCTCAACAACAACCCGAAAATAGGGTTGTCCGCCAGACGTCGCATCTGACCCTGGCGCAATATGTTTTACCCGACCAGTAAGCCCACCGTACCGAATAAAATCATAGGTCGATATCTTGACGACTGCGGGCTGTCCTTCTTGTACATAGCCACGATCATTCGGATTCAACCGCGCTTCGACAACCAGGCGGTCCTCCGACGGCACAATCTCCATAATTGGGGCTCCCGGACGAACGACGCCACCAATCGTGTGAAAGTTGAGTTTTTTCACGACCCCTTCATTAGGACTCACAATTTGAGTGCGCGCCTCTTGCGCACGCGCCTGCGACAGTAATTCCTTGGTCTGATTAATTTGAGCTTCTACACTCGCAAGTTCTTCGAGTGCCCTGCGCCGGAAGATCGAACGTGCTTCAACGATCCGTTGCGCTGCCTCTGCCTTGGCCGCCAACGCTTTTGGGATGCTGACCGCCAACCGTTCACGACCGCCTTCAAGCCGTCGCAATTCGCGCTCTGCTTGAATATGAGCGAGCTTGGAGGTTAAACCCTCACTCAACAGGCTTTTCGACATGCCAAATTTACGTTTGGCTAGAACAAGCTCGGTTTCCAAAGACCGGCGTTTAGCCTCAAGTTCGCGAACGACCAGACGGGCTTGATCCGCCTTGCGATCAAACACTTTGATCGAGTTTTCCAACTCCGCCCGACGGGCTTTTAATGTCCGCTGCTCGGCGTTCGCCAATTTATTATATTTTTCGACCAACTTTCTCGGAAATTCAGGAGGTTTATCTCCCGCCTCAGCCAAAACACGCGCGCGGCGCAGGCGTTGACCCTCGAGCCGCGCAATGGGTTCTTCGCGATTTAAACCGGTAGCCACCAATTTGAGCGAAATCAAAGGATCACCATAGCTCGCCCGTATCTGGCACAGTACCTTCCCCAAAAAAAGATCCGCGCCGCCGTCTCTAACCTGTCTTTAGTAGGTGACACCAATCACTACACGACGGTTTTTTGCATTCTTTGCGCCGTCCTGCGTTTTAACGGCAGGCTTCGATTCGCCCCAGACAACCGTTTTCACGAGGCCCTTTTTGATGCCAGCTTTGACGAGACCAGCAGCAACAGCGTCAGCACGGGCTGCCGCGAGCTTAGCATTATAGGAGTTAGACCCTGAACGGTCGGTGTGACCAACAACCGTGATCCGGGAAATCTTGCGACGCTTGATGAAACTCTTAACGCCTTTGATTTCAGTCGCACCGTCCTTGCTGATTTTGGTGCTGTTAAAATCAAAATAGACGATGAAATTACGTGTCAGGAGCTGACGCGTCATCTTCATTGGTTTTTCCATTGCAACCGGCTGTTCGACCGCTGCTTCAAGCAAAGCCATCGCACCGTAAAAGGCGCTACGGCATTTTTGGATGTCTCTTTTCTGAAGATTTTCGTCAGCTTCCTGCATCCAGCAATCAAATTGCACTTGTGCCTCAGCGGCATGTTTTGGTGCTTTTTTGATACCGCCAGCGGCATAAGCCTGGGTCAGACGCTTGCGCGCATTAGCAAGCGGTTTTTTATGCTTGCTGACCTGTTTTCGGGCATTCAGTTCTTCTGGTCCGGTTGGTTTTCCCATCGCCGCCATTTTAGCGCGATCAACAAAGGCGCCAGCATCCCCAAAATCATCTTCTTTGTACTCAGCGCGGGCAAGCTTGATATAGCCATCCCGCAGGCCCTTTTCGTAGGCGCCGCCTTTTACGCTCATTTTAGCGACTTCATCAGTGCTACAGGCTGCAGCCATGATGCCGATCGCTATAACGGCAAAAATATTTTTAAAACTTCCCATAAATTTTCTCCCATCCCATAAATTTACCGGGAGCTTTTCTTCCAAGCATTACTTCTGAAGCATCGCGGTATACCTCAGCAAGAACTGTGCCAACTTTAAAATGTAAATATAGCCCGTTGAAATAATTGAATTTTTATACGTTTTTTTTCGGCGAAACCGGCACTCGCCGATAGAGCGACAAACGAAATGTCTCTATTTGAGACAAAAACATCTAAAATTTTTGGGAAATGGTTTATTATGAGAATTTCAATCGTTTGCAACTACGATTTCTCAGAACCGAGGTGCAGATTTAGACTTTTAAAAATCCTCTCGAAGCGCGATGGAGCGAAACCCCGCCTTCTTCGGTGACCACGATACATTCACCAGTTTGCACTCCCGCCGTCTTATCAACTGTAATGACGTTAGGCTGAACGACCATCATCATGCCGGCTTCTAAAATGAAATCGGGTGCTGGCTCCTCACGACGACTTGGGATC
>CALIBP010000013.1 GCA_938048165.1 uncultured Alphaproteobacteria bacterium
TGCCAATAAATGCTGCGTATAGCTATGTTGAGGGTTATCAAAAATTTCTGCTGTGTCGCCCTGTTCGACGATACGGCCCTCTGTCATCACGCAAACCCGATCAGCGACCTTACGCACGATCCCGAGATCGTGCGTAATTAATAACATCGACATGCCGCGCTTCTGCTGCAGCTCCTTCAAAAGGGCCAGAATTTGCGCCTGGATTGTCACATCCAGAGCCGTGGTTGGCTCATCGGCAATCAATAGATCGGGGTCATTGGCAAGGGCCATGGCGATCATGACCCGCTGCCGTTGCCCTCCTGAAAGTTGGTGCGGGTATGCCTGCAATCGATCCTCTGCATCGCGTAGACCGACCTGTTTTAATAGATCGAGAACTCGTGCTTGTGCGGCTACACGATCTAATTTTTTATGCAGGAAAAGAACCTCGCCAATCTGTTTTTCCAGCGTATGGAGAGGGTTGAGCGATGTCATCGGCTCCTGAAATATCATTCCGATACGATTGCCGCGAATTCGGCGCAGTGTGTCTTCGTCGGCAGCGACAAGTTCTTCGCCGTTGAACTGGATGCTACCTGTGGGGTGATGTGCTAACGGGTAGGGCAGTAGTTGGATTGTGGAAAGAGCGGTCACTGATTTTCCAGATCCACTTTCACCAACTAGGGCGACGGTTTCGCCTTTGCCGATTTCAAAACTTGCGCCGCGCACGGCTTTTACTTCGCGCTCTTCCATGCCGAAAGAGACGGAAAGGTTGTCGACTTGCAAAATCGGTTGCGCTGTGTTGGGTGAATTTGCCATCACTGCATAGTCTTTCGGGGATCAAAAGCATCGCGGATAGCCTCTCCGATAAAGACCAGCAGGCTCAGCATACCCGCAAGAACCATAAAGGCGGTAATACCAAGCCAGGGAGCCTGCAAATTAGCTTTACCCTGAGCGAGTAATTCGCCAAGGGACGGCGATCCGGGTGGTAATCCAAACCCGAGGAAATCCAGCGATGTCAGGGCGGTGATTGAACCAATCAGCACAAACGGGAGAAAGGTCAGGGCGGCGGTCATGGCATTGGGCAATACATGACGCCGGATGATTGTCGCATTTCCAACGCCGAGTGAGCGGGCGGCGCGCACATAATCGAAATTACGTGCCCGCAGGAATTCGGCGCGTACAACGCCTTCGAGTGCCATCCACTCAAACAAGAGCAGCAGGCCAAGCAACATCCAGAAGCTGGGTTGAAAGACACTGGCCAGGATGATGAGCAGGAACAATCTTGGCAGGCCTGACCATATTTCGATAAAGCGCTGGAAGAGAAGATCAGTCCAACCGCCGAAATATCCCTGTATGGCGCCAGCGGCGATACCGACGATCGAAGAGATAATGGTCAGGATCAGACCAAAAAGAACCGATATTCGGAAGCCGTAAATTACCCGGGCGAATACATCCCGTGCCTGATCATCGGTGCCCAATAGGTTCTCAAGGGTCGGTGGCGACGGAGCGGGCTTGTTGAGATTCAAATTGACGGTGCCGTAGCTATATCGAATTGGGGCCCAGTATATCTTGCCGCCTTTTTCGGTGATGAGGTCCTGAACATCTTTCTCGCGATATTCAGATTCGGTCTGGAAATCTCCGCCAAAGACGGTTTCGGGATATACCTTTAGGACTGGGAAGTAATAGCTCCCTTGATATTCAACGAGCAGAGGCTTGTCGTTGGCGATCAGTTCTGCAAACAGGCTAAAGACAAACAGCACCAGAAATATCCAGAACGACCAATAGCCTCGCCTGTTGGCTTTAAAGCTGGCGATACGCCTTTCCGTGAGCGGTGATATCTTCACGCCCATAAATGTCGCCCGCGTATGGCCGCCACTACCCTCGGGCTGGATTGCTGCGCCTGTCTCAGACATCGCGCGCCTCAAAATCGATACGCGGATCGATTAGCGTGTAGGTCAAATCGCCGATCAGCTTCATGACGAGGCCGAGAAGGGTGAAGAAGAACAATGATGCAAACATAATTGGGTAATCGCGCTTGATGACCGCTTCGAAGCCCAATAGTCCGAGGCCATCGAGCGAAAAAATAATTTCGATCAGCAATGCGCCGGTAAACAGGATGCCGACAAAGGCGCTTGGGAACCCGGCAATGACGATGAGCATCGCGTTGCGGAAGACATGGCCATAGAGCACACGATGTTCCGTCAGCCCCTTGGCTTTGGCCGTCAGAACATATTGCTGATTGATCTGGTCGAGAAAGGAGTTCTTGGTCAAAAAGGTTAGGGCAGCGAAGCCACCAATGACGAGTGCGGTAATGGGCAGAACCATGTGCCATAGATAATCAAGGATTTTCATTGGCCAGCTAAGCTGATCCCAGTTCTCTGAGACCAGCCCGCGTAAGGGGAACCAGTCGAAATAACTGCCGCCCGCAAAAAGCACCACCAGCATGACGGCAAATAAGAACCCTGGAATGGCATTGCCGATAATGATGACGGCACTGGTCCAGATATCAAATGGGCTACCGTCATTGACGGCTTTGCGAATGCCGAGCGGGATGGAAATAAAATAGACGAGGAGCGTCGTCCATATGCCAAGGGAGACTGAGACGGGTAGTTTATCCAGAACCAGATCGACGACTTTCTGATCCCGGAAATAACTGGTTCCAAAATCAAACTGAATATATTTCCCCATCATCAACAGGAACCGTTCATGTATCGGCTTGTCGAAGCCGAACTGCTTTTCAAGTTGTTTGATGAATTCGGGATCGAGCCCTTGAGCACCGCGATAAGCGTTGTTTGCCGCGCCAGCAGCGCCAGCGGAGGCTTGCTGTGACGTTGTCGCCGTTGAACCGGACTCGGTTCCTCCGGTGCCACCAATGCGTGCCGTTGCGCCGACGTCGGTGCCGGTCAATTGGGCGATGATCTGCTCAATTGGACCACCCGGAGCAAACTGAATGATCGCAAAATTGATCACCATGATTCCGATCAGGGTCGGAATGATCAGCAGGAGGCGGCGGATAATATAGGCGAGCATTTATTTTTGTTCTGTCGTTATGGTTTTGGTAGCGCTTTACCTGCGTCAATCATGGAGGCCTTCTTAGCGCTATACCACCACGTGTCCAGCATACCGAGATCAAACTTGGGTTTAATTTTGGGACGGTCAAACTTATTCCAATAGGCGATATTATGGACACCCTTATACCATTGCGGGACCATATAGCGGTTCCACATTAAGACTCGGTCAAGAGCGTGCACAGCGGTGACGAGATTCTTACGAGACTTTGCGGCGATTATTTTTTCAATCAGGTAATCAATCGCAGGATTTTTGATGCCGGCGAGGTTTCTTGACCCTGGCACATCCGCCATTTTGGAACTGAAGAATGTTTTTTGTTCGATGCCAGGCGTATTGGTTTGGACATAGCGTTGGACCACAACATCAAAATCATATTGCCGCATCCGATGCTGGAAGTTAGCGACATCGACAATCCGGATTCTGGCATCGATGCCGAGACGTTTCAGGTTACGGACATAGGGGCTGATGATGCGCTGGAACGAGCTTTCGAACAGCAAGAACTCTATCGTGAGCGGTTTGCCGGATTTGCCGACGAGTTTGTTATTGACGATTTTCCAGCCTGCTTCGCGAAGGAGGCGTGTCGCTTTCCGCAGGTTCGCTCGATTGCGACCGGAACCATCGGTCTTAGGGGATTGGTAGACTTTCGAGAATACCTCGGCTGGTACCTTGCCGCGCAATGGTTCGAGCAGTGCGATTTCCTCCGGTGTTGGCGGCTTCTCCGCCGCTAAAGCACTATTGGCGAACATGCTGTTGGTCCGGTCGTACAGACCGTAAAATAAAGTTTTGTTAGTCCATTCATAATCGAAAGCAAGATCAAGTGCTGCCCGGACGCGGCGGTCCTCGAATTTGTTACGCCGCATATTGAAAAAGAATGCCTGGACGCCAGAGGGCGTCGCGTCGGGCAGGGTTGCCCGGACGATACGGCCATCTTTGACCGGGAGTTTGTCGTCATACTGTGTGGCCCAGCTGCGCGATGTAAATTCTTCCCGGAAGTCATATGACTTTGAGAAAAATGCTTGAAAAGCGATGTCCCGGTCCCTGAAATAATCGAACTGGACTTTATCGAAATTATATCGGCCTCGCATAACGGGAAGGTTCTCTGCCCAATGGTTTTTTATGCGTTGGTACAAAACGGAACGTCCCGGTTCGACCTTTGCAACACGATAGGGGCCAGCGCCCGGTGGTGCCGTCATCGTTGTTTTGTCAAACGGCACTTTGTCGTAATAGCTTTTGGAAAGAACCGGTAATCCAGCGATCTGAAGCGGTAAGTCCCGGTTATTCGGAGCTTTGAACGTAAATTTGACGCGATGCTTGTTAAGAGCTTTGACGCTTGCGACGTCTGCAAAAATGAAGCGATATTGAGGGTGTCCCTTTTTGACGAGGGTCTGGAATGTAAAGACAACGTCGTCAGAGGTTATTGCTGAGCCATCGCTGAATTTGGCTGTTGGGCGTAAATCAAAAATAATCGCACTTTTATCCGAAGCGACGGATACGCTTTCGGCGACCAGGCCATACAGAGCATCCGGCTCATCATTGGCGCGTTCCATGAGCGTTGCATGAATGAGCCCGACCCCGGCGACTGGTACGCCTTTGAGAATATAGGGGTTAAGGCTATCGAATGAATCGATGCCTGCCAGTCGGATCGTACCGCCTTTTGGGGCGTCTGGATTGACGTAGTCGAAATGTTTGAAGCCGCTGGAATATTTCAAATCTCCAAACGCGGACAGACCATGGCTTTTTGATAGATCACTGGCCTGGGCACCGATAGCCAGTGACGTCGCGAGGGCAATGGCCTTTAAAAATAGTCGGGTCATTTAGATATAGACTTTTGGCGCTTGGGCTGGATGGCGGCGGCTTTTTGGGCATCAACCCACCAAGAGAAAAACCCGATCCCGAAACTTGGACGTTTGGCGGGTCGACCAAACTTGTCCCACCAGGCAATACGATCTGCCCGGATATGCCATTGCGGTATGACAAATTGGTTCCATTGCAGGACTCGATCCAGGGCTCTGCTCGCGACGACAAGTGATTTGCGATCCTTGGCGGCAACAATTTTTTCGACCAATACATCTATCGCGGGATCTTGAATACCAATGAGGTTACGGCTTCCTGAGCGCGTGGCGGCTTTACTGTGCCAGTAATTTCTCTGTTCATTGCCCGGTGACAGGGACTGTCCAAAGGTCGATACGATGACGTCGTAATCAAATTCACGTACTCTGTTTTGGTATTGTGCCGGGTCAACGGTTCGAATTCTTCCCTGGATTCCAAGGCGTTTAAGGTTGCGAATAAATGGCGACACAACGCGCTCAAAGGCCGGGCTCACGAGGAGAAACTCAATCTCCATAGGCTTGCCCGTTGTCGGGCTGACAAGCTGGTTATTGACGATTTTCCAGCCTGCTTTCTTGAGAAGACGTACAGCTTTGCGCAGATTGCGGCGGTTATTGCCGGAACCATCAGTCTTGGCGGGTTTGTAAACTTCGTTGAAAACCTCATCCGGCACCTTGCCCCGCAGCGGCTCAAGTATTTTGAGTTCCTCAGCCGTGGGTGGGTTTGTTGCGGCAAGATCGGAGTTTTCAAAATAACTGGCCGTTCGGCTGTACTGTCCGTAGAAAAGCTGTCGATTGGACCATTCGAAATCAAATGCATAGGAGAGTGCTTGCCGGACCAGCTTGTTTTTGAATTGTGGGCGTCTTGAATTCAAGACGAATGCCTGCATCCCGACTGGTCGGGAATGTTCCAACAACGCAATCTTTACTTCACCGCGTTTTTGGGCGGGAAAGTTATAGCCGGTTGCCCAGTCCTTAGAGGACCCTTCGAAACGGAAGTCATATAACCCTGCTTTGAAAGCTTCCAGGGCGACGGCTTGATCACGGTAATAATCATACCGGACGATATCAAAATTATGTTGGCCAACCCGTAACGGGATGTTCTGTCCCCAGTAATTTTTAACCCGTTCAAAGGTAATATACCGACCCGGTTCGAAAGACTTGACCTTATAGGGGCCGCTGCCGAGAGGCGGTTTTAAAGTCGTTTTTGAAAAGTCGTTTTTACTCCACCACGCCTTGGAGAGAACTGGCAGTTGCCCAACGATTTGTGGCAATTCGCGGTTTGGCGGGCCAGTGAAGCTGAATTTGACCCGATGGGGGGTAAGCTTTTCAGCCTTTGCGACATTGGCATAGTAATAACGGTAAAAGGGCTGGCCTTTGGTTTTCAGCGACGTGAAGCTGAAAACGACATCATCGGCGGTTATTGACGACCCATCATGGAATTTCGCTTCTTTGCGCAAATTATAGATGACGTATGAAAGGTCGTCCGGAACTTCGACGGACTCTGCGATAAGACCATATTCACTGAGGCTGTCATCAGCAGGCGAACTCATCAATGTTTCAAACATGAGGTTTGTACCGGTCGCCGGATCACCCTTAATGATGTATGGGTTGAAGCTGTCAAAGCCGCCAATCGAATAGAGGTGGACTTCCCCACCTTTCGGGGCGTTGGGATTGACGTAATCCAGATGTTTGAAGCCCGGCCCGTATTTGGGCTTATCCCCGAGAGTCATGGCGTGGCGGGGCGTCAGGTTTTGGGCGCTGGCGTCCGGCGACGTAACAAGCTGTAGGAGAAGCCCGGTTGCGCATATCGCGAAGAGTGCCTTTTTCATAATTTCCCTCGCCTATGCGTTTAGAATACCGGTTACCTGCGGCAAAATTGTGGCGTCACCCGTTGCAATGATACGTCCATCTGATTCCATAGTGAGTGTTTTTCCCTGCCAGTCAGTCATTCTGCCGCCCGCACCCGAGACTACCGGAACAAGTGCAAAGAAATCGTAAGGTTTTAAGTCAGCCTCTACGACCAGATCAATGTGACCGCTCGCCAGCAATCCGTAGGCATAACAATCGCCTCCATACATTGTCATTGTTACCGTCTCTGACAATTCCATAAATCGGCTGTTGTCTGTGTCTTCAAACAAATCTGGTGATGTGGCATTTAACGTCGCATTTTCAAGGCAGGGACACTCGCGTGTTGTAACGTCGGTGCCGTTAAACGTCGTTTGCCGTCCTGAGGCACCGAGCCACCGTTCCCCCAAAATAGGCTGGTCAATTACCCCTAAGATTGGGATGCCACCTTGGAGAAGGGCGATTAGGGTTCCAAAGAGGGGTTTGCCCGCTAAATAGGCTTTGGTGCCATCGATCGGATCAAGAACCCAGACATATTCGGCATCAGTGCGATCATTTCCATATTCCTCTCCTACGATACCGTGATCCGGATATCGTTCGGAAATGCGCGTGCGCATTATCTGTTCAGCATCACGATCAGCGATACTGACAGGCGTCTGGTCGGGTTTCGTGTCGACCGGCAGGGATGTTCGAAAATGACGACTCAGAATGGGCCCCGAAGCATCGGCAAGGGAACCAGCGAAATCGACAAATTGCTGAGGGCACTTGTTAACCATAATATGAGTCTGACCATAAACCTGAAGGAAGGAAAGACGTCTTTAACATCACTTTTTAAAGAGTACCCTTAATTACTTGCTTAGGCGGGGCAATATCAATCGGCTTTTCAGAAGTCAGCCATTATCTATAGTGATACTCGAGACGTCGTTTAGGCGTCAGTGTCTTGTTTTATAGCTAAAGGCACCAATTAGGTGCGTCACCGTGCCAGAATCATCTCCAACAGGCAGAAAAACACTGCGATAAAGAATCTCTTCTCCGCTGGCATTGGTGAATTCGCCAACATCGGCGATGGGTTTTTTCATTTCTGCGGCTACCCGCCAAAAAACGAGCCCGCGTTCAATTGTTGAAGGCATAATCGTTCTAACGGGAGAGCCGACCGGGTCACGGGCCAAAGCGTTGCGAAACTCGGTACCACATTGAACGATACGGTCATCCTCCTCACCGGAACCAATGGCATTGACGAGAACGTAATTACTCATGCCCTCGTTAAAGGCGGACAAACAACGCTCACGGTCAGGAAAATGGGCATTTTCACGAATTTGATCCCAGCGGCGCAAAGCACGTCCTATCACGCGTCTTTCATCAAACTCGAATTCGGAAATAGTAATTTGTGAGGGCGTCGCTGCATCGAGCATATAAATTTATCCCTATTTAATATGTGGATAACTTTAGGGGTTATATGGTTAACAGAACCTTACCGTTTCGATATCGGCACAACCCGCGATCTAGGTTAAGGTAGCGGCTTTGGCGAGTCGCTCAAGGACCGGAGATAAGCGATTAAATTGGCGCGATCCTTGGCCTTTTTGATGCCGACGAAGGCCATTTTCGTCCCTTTGACGTATGTTCGCGGTTTTAAAAGGAACTTGTTGAGTTCTTCATAGCCCCAACTCGCCTTCATTTTCATCATGCCGGAAGAATATTTAAAGTCGGCACTGCCACCCATTTCGCGACCTACTGTCTCCCACAATGCGGGGCCGATCTTGTGTTTACCACCCTTGTCAAAGGTGTGGCAGGCCTTGCATAGATTGGCGACTTTCTTGCCCTTTTCAACATCGGCGCTCGCGAGGAGAGGACCAATCGGCTCCAACTTCTTTTCCTCTTTTTTCACCGGTGCTGGGGCGTCCGCAACGACAATGGAGCTTTTGTGATCTTTAGGTTTGACCAAGGCATCACCGATAATACCGATGACCATTGCGACAAGGGCGACCGTAAGAATGGCGCCGGCGATTTTATTAATCTCAAATGAGGACATGTTGGAACCTCAGCGGGTCAGGAAACTCTCTGAGCCCTTAATAGGACCCGATAGTTTATTCAGTACAGTAAAATATGCCTAATATTCCGTTTATATGGCACCTTTTGGCGACGTGGCATGTTGCCGCACACACCTGTGACACGGTAAACAGGCATAGCTCTACCAGTCAGAAACACCAACCGAAAGCTATTTTGTGAAGCCGATAATTGTAATTCCTGCCCGTCTCGCTTCTACGCGTTTACCGGATAAGCCTCTCGCTGACATAGCGGGTCTGCCGATGATCGTGCATGTTCTTCGACGAGCCGAAGCCGCAAAGGTAGGTCCCGTGTTGGTCGCCTGCGGTGATCAAAAGATTGCTGATACCGTCACGGCAGCAGGCGGGAGGGCGGTCATGACAGATCCCGAGCTACCAAGTGGCTCTGATCGGGTTTATGCGGCTCTCGAATCGTTTGACCCAGCGGCGGAATTTGATGTGGTCGTTAATTTGCAAGGTGATCTTCCAACGATTGACCCGACCGTTATCGATGCTGTGCTGAAGCCCTTGGGTGATTCGTCGGTAGATGTTGCGACTCTGGTGACGGAAATCTCCGATGAGGCAGAACGGTATGATCCAAATGCAGTAAAGGCAGTGGTCGGGTTAGCTAAAGGCGAAACAGTTGGGCGGGCGCTATATTTTAGCCGGGCGACAGTTCCAACAGGGGCGGGGGCGCACTATCACCACATCGGTATTTACGCTTTTCGGCGTGAGGCGTTGCGGCGGTTTGTAGATTTGCCCGAGAGCGTTTTGGAAAAACGCGAAAAGCTTGAGCAACTCCGCGCGTTGGAAGCGGGGATGCGCATTGATGTTGCTCTCGTTGACACTGTCCCGGACGGTGTTGATACTCCCGCCGATTTAGAACGTGCCCGAACAATATTGGAGAACTAGCCCCAACCAGGCAATTTGAATTATGGGAATTTCAAAAAATCCATCGAACACCATTGTGTTTCAGGGTCTGCCGGGCGCGTATTCGCACCTCGCCTGCCAGCAGGTTTACCCTGAAATGAATGTCCTGCCGGCGCAGACTTTTGAGGATATGTTTGCAGCTGTTGAAAAGGGTCGGGCCAAATACGCCATGACACCGATAGAAAATTCTGTCGCTGGCCGTGTGGCGGATATCCATCGATTAATGCCGGATTCCGGGTTGTTTATCGTGCGTGAGCATTTCATGCGTGTGAATCATCATCTTCTCGCGCCTAAGGGGGCGACGCTTAAGTCAATCCGCGTTGTGCGTAGTCATGTGCATGCATTGGCACAATGCCGTGCGATGATTCAAAAATTAAAGTTGGATGCCATTGTTCATGCCGATACGGCGGGCGCCGCAAAGGAGCTGTCAGAGCATGGTAATAAAAGTGAAGCAGCAATCGCCTCAAAGCTTGCCGGTGAAATTTACGGATTGAAATCTCTGCGGGCCAATATTGAAGATGCGGATCATAATACGACGCGCTTTGTTGTTTTGTCGCGTCGACCGCAAAAACAGCGTCGCGGATCGGGGCCACTGGTTACCAGCTTTGTTTTTCGGGTTCGGAATGTACCGGCGGCGCTTTTTAAATCTCTGGGGGGCTTCGCGACCAATGGCGTCAACATTACCAAGCTCGAAAGCTACATGATCAAAGGCAGCTTTAAGGCGACGCAATTCTATGCCGATGTTGAAGGCCATCCGAATGATGAGAATCTGAAACTCGCCCTAGAAGAGCTTAAGTTCTTCTCAAATGAAGTTCGAATTCTCGGAACCTATCCAGCGGCGTCCTACCGCGAACACAATTAAATTCGTGTCTGACGGGCGATTAAGGCTCGATACCCAACGCCCATTCGGCAATTAATCGCCGTGCGATGGAGACCGAGTGTGGTTTTTCGGCATAAGCTTTTGCTTCATCAAGCAACTCGTCACGGGTAAACCAGCGAGCTTCTGCCAATTCGTCATCCGTAATATTGATGGTTTCGCTTTCTGCCTCGGCGAAAAAGCCGAGCATCAGGTTGGACGGAAACGGCCATGGCTGGGATGAATGATAGCGAATGTTGGTGATAGGAATGCCGACCTCTTCCATCACTTCACGGGCGACGGCCCCTTCTATGGTCTCTCCCGGTTCGACAAACCCGGCGAGGATTGAGAAGCGGTCTTCGGGCCATTCCTTCTTACGGCCAAGAATGATCTTGTCTCCTGAGCTGACAAGCATGATCACGGCCATATCGGTCCGCGGAAAATGTTGGGTGTTGCAGTTTGGATTAGTGCACAGCCTCATATGGCCGCCATCTTTAGGCTCCGATGGGTGGCCACAGCGACCACAGAACCTGTGGGTTTTGTGCCATTGAGCGATAGCACGGGAATAGGCAAGCAATCCGCCATCTTCACGCGGTAGATTCAAACTGATATCACGAATGTCTGTGAATTCGCCGGTTTCTTTCAGCACCGGGTGTTCGTGCGGCTCGTCTATATGGGATATGTCGACAGCGAAATGCGGCACGTCGTTGCGATATCCGAGAAAGATCAGGTGCGTATTTTCATCCAAAAGATCGCGAGCGGTCCCAACTGAGAGGTGAATTGCCTCCGGAGTCTCAGTGTTTTGGGCGATCAAATTGCGGGTTCGCCATATCGGGACAATGATTGCATCCTGATTTGCGGCAAGTGTTTGCAGCCAGGTCGAATCGGAGCGGCGCTCCGCCATGCGATTAAGGCCGGTTTCGCCATAAAAATTTGGTGATTTCATGATTATAGCCTCGCATAGAGGACGTATCGACGCAATGTTGCATGAAAAGCGTTTAGCGTCTTGGGGCCGCGTGAAGATTCCTGATATAGTATCGGTGGGAGGTTGGCGATGGACGAGATCCTCGCTAACCCGGTCAGGTCCGGAAGGAAGCAGCCGTAACGAGTCTTTCTCGGGTCGTCAGTCCAGCCTCCCACCGGATTTCCCCTATTGGGGGTATCAGCAATAGCGCACAGGCCAGACAGGGACCAAGCAACGTGGCAACCGACGATACACCGTCTCCTCAGCCGTATCGCGTTCTCGCCCGGAAGTACCGGCCCCGGACCTTTGCCGAGTTAATTGGTCAGGATGCGATGGTGCGGACGCTGACCAATGCCATTCACGCAGATCGATTACCTCATGCGTTTATTCTGACGGGTGTTCGTGGTGTCGGCAAAACTAGTACGGCCCGGATCATCGCACGCGCGCTCAATTGCATCGGCGAGGACGGAAATGGTGGGCCCACCCCGGAATCGTGTGGCGTCTGCGCTCATTGTCTGGCGATTACCGAAGATCGGCATGTAGATGTTATTGAGATGGATGCCGCCAGTCGGACGGGGGTCAATGATATTAGGGAGCTTATTGACGGTGTCCGCTATCGGCCGGTAGATGCCCGTTTCAAGATTTATATTATCGATGAGGTGCATATGCTGTCTTCAAGCGCTTTCAATGCGCTTTTGAAGACGCTGGAGGAACCCCCAGAGCATGTAAAATTCATCTTCGCGACGACAGAAACCCGAAAAGTCCCGGTGACAGTCTTGTCTCGATGTCAACGGTTTGATCTGAGGCGTGTCGATGCAGAAACCTTGATTGCTCATTTTAACTCTGTTTCAAAGCAAGAGTCGGCGACGGTTGCGGAAGGGGCGATGGGGTTGATCGCCCGCGCCGCAGATGGCTCGGTGCGTGATGGCTTGTCGTTACTTGATCAGGCTATCGCCCATGCTGGAAATGCTGACGGTGACGAAGTTTCCGAGGAAGCTGTCCGCGAAATGCTTGGCCTGGCAGATGGAGGTCTGATTTACGACCTTTTCGCCGCGGCGATGCAGGGGACCGTCGATGAAGCGCTGAATATTTTTAATCAGCTTTATGATGCAGGTGCCGATCCAGCGATTGTTTTACAGGATCTCCTGCAGCTGACCCATTGGCTCACCCGGATTAAATTATCGCCTTCCGCCGCCGAAGGTCAGGGTATTTCGCAGATGGACCGCCAGCGCGGTCTGTCGCTCGCCGAGACGCTGTCCGTTCCGGTGTTAGGCCGGACCTGGCAATTGCTGCTCAAAGGGTTGAGTGAGGTCCAAAGTCTGCCGTCATCCGCGCAGGCCGCGGAAATGGTACTGATCCGGCTGGCCTATATGTCCGATATGCCAAGCCCGGCAGATTTGGTACGCACCTTAAAAGATAATCCAACGAGTCCCGCGACAGCACCGTCAACGTCAGCGCCATCACTTTCACCATCAAATGCTTCACAGGACGATGGGGGAGCCCGTATGGCTGGTGGCATGAGGGGGCACGATGCGATGCCGCAACAGACACCGATGGAAGATCCGGAGCCGCTCCCCCCCATACAGGAAACGCAACAAGCCCCTGTAGTGGACGAGCAGAGTACCAGATTCCAATGTTTTGAGCAGATTGTTGCGATGTTTGAAGAACGCCGCGAAGGAATTTTGCATGCGACGTTGGTCAATCATGTCCATCTCGTGAGATTTGAGCCAGGGCACATCGCGCTGAGAACGGAACCGGCTGCGCCTTCTGACCTCGCGACACGGGTTAGTAAGTTTTTGAACGAATGGACCGGTGATCAATGGCTTGTCAGCCTTTCAGAAGAAGCAGGTGAGCCAACAATCCGCGAACAGTTGGACGCCAAGGAAGCGGCGCGGCGGGGTAGGGCAACCAGTCATCCGTTGGTGCAGGCAGCTCTCGAGGCGTTTCCTGGTGCGACAGTTGAAGCCGTGATCGAACGGGCCCCCGAAGAATTTCCTGACTCGGTCGAAGAAGATGATACAGATGATGACACCGTAACTGAAAAGGCAGACTCATGAAGAATCTTGGCCAGATGATGAAGCAGGCCCAGGAAATGCAGACCAAAATGCAGGAAATACAGGAAAAGCTTGTTGAGCTGGAAATTTCCGGCGCCTCCGGGGGTGGTATGGTGACGGTGCGCCTAAATGGCAAAGGCGAAATGCTCGGTCTGCATATCGACCCAACGCTTTTCAATTCAAATGATGCAGAGGTTGTTGAGGATCTGATCGTTGCTGCTTTTTCTGATGCGAAAGGAAAACTGGAGGTTCGTGTTGCCGAGGAAATGTCCAAGATCACAGGTGGTCTTAACCTGCCTCCGGGTATGAACCTTCCGATTTGATTTCGCTATGACGTATTCTAACGTGAGGAAAACCCATTAATGGCTGTCACCGCCATTGATCAATTAATACAGCATTTTGCACGTTTGCCAGGCCTCGGCCCGCGATCGGCACGTCGAGCGGTGTTGTTCCTGATCAAACGCCGGGAGAGCCTGATGTTACCTTTGGCACAGGCCCTGAGCGATGCCGCCGAAGCAATGAAAAGCTGTGATATATGCGGTAATATTGATGTCACTGACCCCTGTTCAGTCTGTGTGAATACAAGACGCGATGTATCCGTTATCTGTGTCGTCGAAGATGTCGCAGACCTGTGGGCGCTGGAGCGGACGGCATCGTTTAGTGGCCTCTATCACGTGCTGGGAGGCACCTTGTCGGCCTTGGATGGTATTGGGCCGGAAGACCTAGCAATTGCTGGGCTGGTAGCCCGCGCTGAGTCAGATAATGTTTCTGAAATAATTCTTGCGACATCCGCAACTGTCGATGGACAGACGACGGCACATTATGTCGCCGAACGGCTGGCCGATTGTGACGTTAAAATTTCTCGTCTCGCGCATGGCGTACCAGTTGGTGGTGAACTGGATTATCTTGATGACGGGACATTGTCGGCCGCAATAAAGGCTCGCCGGGTTATTTAATCATGATAGGGACGGGATACGTAAAATGATTACCTGCATTCCCGAGTTACTGACACCGGAAGAAACGGCACGATTGCGAGCTCTTTCCAAGAACGTGGAATATGAAAGTGGTACTGCGACGGCGGGAAAACACATTCACAACATCAAAAATAATCTACAGATGTAGGCTGGCTCACCTGGTCAGCAGGAAGTGCATCAAATTCTTGGCGTCGCGTTGCAACGTAACCCGTTATTTCAGAGCGTTGCATTGCCCAAGGTGATTTTTCCACCGACGCTAAGCCGCTATAGCGATGGCATGACGTATGGCAATCATGTAGATGCGGCAATTATGGGAAATATGCGGGTCGATATTTCGATTACAGTTTTCCTCAATGACCCTGATAGCTATGACGGTGGCGCTCTGACGCTTGAAAGCGGCGCTGGCGAACAAATCGTGAAGTTGCCGCCTGGTCATGCGGTTGTTTATCCAACAGGGATGTTTCATCGGGTATCTCCGGTGACACGTGGGGAGCGTTTGGCGGCTGTAACCTGGATTCAAAGTGCGGTTCGAAGTGCTGATCAGCGGGCTGTTTTACATGATCTCAGAACAGCGATTGATCAGCTCAATGATGTAGAAACAATTCCGCTTCTGGTTAAAACACATGCGAATCTCTTGCGCATGTGGACGGATATTTAAGTTAGAAAATTATACCGACCAAAGCGGCTGTCATGCAGGTGGCCATGACGCCGGCCACGATTGAGCGCATACCAAGCCCAATGATTTCGCTTCGTCTTTCGGGAGCCATTGCCCCCAATCCCCCGATCATGATGCCGAGGCTTTGGAAGTTTGCGAAGCCACATAAGGCATAGGTCATGATCAGCTTGCTATGGTCGCTGAGATCGGAATTTGGGGTTTGGGCCATGCCAAGGTAAGCGAGGAACTCGTTCAACACGATCTTGGTCCCCAGCAGGCTACCGGCCGTTCCGGCTTCCGCCCAGGGAATGCCGATCAGCCAGGCGATCGGTGCCATGAGATATCCAAACAGGCCCTGTAAGGTTACCGCGCTGCCGCCCCAATG
>CALIBP010000014.1 GCA_938048165.1 uncultured Alphaproteobacteria bacterium
CATTCATTCACCATCGATAGTGAAATAAATTATGATCCGTTCTGGCGGCGTTGTGTCGAACTTGGTGTCGCTATAACCGGTCACGGCGGGTCCCAAAGCACGGCGCGTCGTATGTCACCCGACAATTTTGTTTATAACCGGCTTGGCAGTTTTGGTGTTGGTAACGAGCATCTCTGCCGGTCGATGTTCATGGGTGGGGTGACGCGACGATTCCCGACCCTGAATTTCGGGTTTCTCGAAGGAGGTGTCGGTTGGGCAAGCGCACTCTATAACGACCTCTGCGAATTCTGGGAGAAGCGCAACGTTGGCTATCTCAAAGAACATATGGATCCAGCAAAACTCAATATGGAGCTTATGGTCGCGATGTTCGAGAAATATGGAAACGACTATTTAACGGCTGAGCGTATTTCCATTCGCGAGAATGCCGACAATCTATTCTCATTCCATTGGGAAGATGAACGCAGCCTGGATGATTTCCGCTTCTGTCGGGCAGTAAGCGAAGAAGATATCCGCGACCTGTTTGTGCCGAATTTTTATTTTGGGTGTGAAGCAGACGACCGAATGAACGCTGTTGGTTTCAATTCAGATTTGAACCATTTTGATGTGAAGCTGAAGGCGTTGTTCAGCTCCGATATCGGTCATTGGGATGTCCCGGACATCCGTTTTCCGGTGGCAGAAGCACATGAGCTGGTTGAGAAAGGGCTGATTACGGATGATGATTTCCGTAGTTTTATGTTCAAGAACGTTGCCGAACTACATGTGCAAATGAACCCTGATTTCTTCAAGGGAACGGCCGTTGAAGGAGCGGTCCAAAAGCTCGTCGATGATGGGGAAATCACTTTACCTGATCATGCAGCGGCTTTGGCTCAGCCAGGCGCGGCGGAATAGAGATTTTCCTCTGGTCTATTCGCTCCAGGAGATGATTGGTGTGAAGTAGTCATCAATGGGTTCTGCCTTTTCGAGAAAATGCTGATCGACCAGATGTTTCATAAAGGTCTCTAACGTTCCTCGGTTAGGTTCGACGCCATAGGCCCAGGTATTGGCTCCCATCAGGGCTTGCATTTCTTCAATTTCATCATGTAGCCATGGTAGCATAAGCCGTTGAGCGCCTGAAAACCGCATCTGTTCTATCGCCCAGCTTTTCGATTGTTCGCAGGCTTTAAAGAGCGCTTCCGCCATCCACGGATGCTCCGCAAAAATCTCTTCGCGAACGACTAGCGTATGCATGATCGGGTGTATGCCCGTTTTCTGGTAATACGCTTTTTCCAGTTCACGATAGTTGGGGAATAACCTCGTTACGTTCTCCCCGTCATGCAGGGCATCTGGCCGACGCGCGCCGAAATAGGCATCTATTTCGCCTGCCTCGAGCATCTCATTGAGCGAACGGTTCCCTGGTATAATTGTGAGCGAAAGCTCTTTGGTCGGGCGCAGGTCCATTTCATCGTCTTCGGCACGGGGCGTATTTACGCCACCTTCGAACCACTGGATCGAATCCATATCGACGTCGAACTCGTCCTGTAAAATACCGCGGACCCAGACACCGGCAGTCTGCCGATATTCCTGAACGCCAACGCGTTTGCCTTCCAAATCCTTGGCGGTTTTTATGCCGGCGTTTTTATTGATGAAAACAAAGCCGTGGCGAAAGACCCGGGATGGGAAAACCGGTATCGCGACATAGGGGAAATCTCCACGAATTCTCGATATCAAGTAATGTGCGAGTGACATTTCCGCAACATCGAATGACCGTGTTTTGATCATTCGGGCAAAAATTTCCGGAGGAGACTGAATTGCAATATATCGTAGCTCAATACCTTCTGGTTGGATCGTTCCGGTATTGAGCGCTTCCATTCTGTCATAGGGCCCACAGGCCATGGTGACCGGTAATTTTGTCACGGGATACACTCCTTAAGAGACAGCGATTATCTAAATAAACGCCTTGTTTGACTTCGATGCGAGCCTAGAGACGTCGGGTTTGAAGTCAAGGGTGGCCCGGAAATTTACGCACGGCAATGTGATTGGGTTTTTAATTCTCAAATGCCCAATATTAGCAGAAGTAATTTTGGCGCATCCGTTGTTCCGTCTTGTGAAGTCAACATGATGAAAAACCGAGAGATAGAGACTATGTCCCCCAATCAATGCCGTGCAGCTCGTGGCCTGCTTAAATGGACACAACCACGTCTCGCTGGAGCCTCTGGCGTTGGGTTGTCGACAATTAATCGCTACGAGAATGAAACGCGACCGCCGCGCCAGACCGCTATATTACGCTTGCAGGGGGCTCTTGAATCCGCGGGCGTGGAATTTTTGTTTGAAGAAGGCTCCCGGGGCGTCGGTGTCCGCCTTCGTAAGAACTGAGATTATTTCGTTAATCGTCGATGGCGCGAGAGCTCGCGGCGTTGATATGGTCATCCGCGTCATATCCTTTGCGACTGCTATAGAAGACCAAGAACATCAACCCGGCACCCAAGGCAAATGTGATGGTGATCCCCAGCGCCAGAGCGATTTTGCCATGCGTTGAAATCTCTACGTCGTTGATACCGACCCAGGTCTCATAGGCGGCATAGCTAGTACCGCCGAGCAGGGCGATCCAAAACACGATAACGAGGAAGGTTTTCATGGTATTGGTTCCTACGTTTGTTTCTGCGCTGCGGACAATTCCCACGGGGCGTCATCGCTGTACTGCTCTTCGAATGTGGTGATGTTATCTTCGTACTGCAGTGTGTACCCGACGGCATCCAGGCCCTTTAGCAGACGATTGCGGCGATGTGCGTCGATCTCAAATCGATAGGTAGACTGATCAGGGCCCGTCACGGTTTGTGCTTCGAGGTCGACGGTAACTTCGGCACCAGGCCCGTCATGAAGTTGTTGCCTTAATTTTTGCACCGTTTGTTCGGGTAAAACGACGGGGAGCAGACCGTTATTGAATGAGTTGTTGTAAAAAATATCGCCGAAACTAGTGGCGATAATCGCCCGGAAACCAGCATCAACGAGCGTGAAGACAGCGCCTTCGCGGGAAGAACCACAGCCAAAATTGTGACCAGCAACGATAATCCGGGACGGACGAAATCCGTTCTGATTAAGGACGAAAGAGTTGATTTCGTTTCCGTCCTGATCTAGTCGGAGGTCCTTAAAAACATATCCGCCATAGCGTTCGTCACGCGGCATCATGAGATGTCGAGCCGGCAATATCTGGTCGGTGTCAATGTTGTCCTGATCCATCGGTGCCGCTACTGCGGTAAAGCAGGTGAAGGGCTCCATCAGCTTTTCTCCATCTTGCGGACGTCGGTGAAATGGCCCGTTACGGCGGCGGCAGCTGCCATGGCCGGACTAACGAGATGTGTGCGTGCGCCACGGCCTTGTCTGCCTTCAAAGTTTCGATTCGATGTTGAGGCGCAACGTTCTTTGTTGTTCACGAAATCTCCGTTAACGCCAATACACATTGAACAGCCAGCTGCCGGGCGCCATTCAACGCCAGCGGCTTCAAATATTGTATCGAGACCCTCTTGTTCAGCCCGGGCCCGAATTAATCCGGAGCCCGGCACAATGATCGTGGGAATGCGGGCTTTGTGCCCCTTAAGAATACTGGCCGCATCCCGGAGGTCTTCGATGCGGCTATTTGTGCAAGAACCAATGAATACCCGATCAACCTGGATATCGGATATCTGTTGCCCTGGTCTGAGGCCCATATAGTCCATTTTACGGTTGAGAGCTTCTCGACGCTTGGGGTCTGTTTCCTGTGACGGGTCGGGTACAGTGCCGCCGACAGGCAAGACGTCTTCTGGGCTGGTTCCCCATGTGACCATCGGTTCAATTGAAGCAGCGTCCAAAGTTTCTTCTCTGTCAAATATGGCGTTTTCATCGGTCGGTAAGGTGCGCCAGAATTGTTCAGCTTTGTCCCAGTCGTCTCCCTGCGGTGCAAACGGACGACCACGTAAATAGTCATAAGTATTGTCGTCGGGGGCGATCATACCAGCGCGCGCACCCGCTTCGATCGACATATTGCAGACAGTCAGGCGTTCATCGACAGATAATTCCTGAATGGCTGACCCGGCGTATTCGATGACATGTCCGGTTCCACCAGCGGCCCCTATATGGCCAATGATGGCAAGAATGACGTCTTTTGCGGTGACACCGATTGACCGTTTGCCCGTTACAGTAACACGCATGGATTTTGGCTTGGGCTGCCATAGTGTCTGGGTTGCCAGAACATGGCTGACATCCGACGCTCCAATGCCGAAGGCAAGCGCGCCCAAGGCACCATGTGTCGATGTATGAGAGTCGCCGCAAACAATGATCGTGCCGGGTTGGGTGATACCTTGTTCTGGTCCAACGACATGGATGATGCCGCGACGTTTGTCATCAAGGCCAAACAAGTTGATCTTGTTACGTTCGGCGTTGTTGATGAGGTTTTGAACGAGTGCCTTTGTATCAGCATCTACATAGTCAGCGTCATTCAAACCGGTTGTTGGAGTGTAATGATCAGGTATGGCGAAGGTTCGTTCGGGGTGCCGAACCGTCCGGTTATTGCCATGCAGCATGTTGAATGCGTGAAATGAAAGTTCATGGCAAAAATGACGATCAATAAAGAGGAGAGATTGCCCCGCCTCGTTAGTTGTAATTGAGTGTCGTTCCCAGATTTTTTCGAATAAAGATCGTGGTTGCGCCATGTCTAATCTTCCCCGCGACTTTCAACAGGGAGAGATTAGCATATTCGGCTGGACCGCGTCCTGCGGCGTATTATCCGTCTTTGGGGGCGTCCGCTTCGATCGGGAGGGCGTGGCGCTGCATAAGACGGGCCTGAGCCACAGCAAACAGCAATGTCAAGATCATCAAACCGAACACCTTGAATGAAACCCAGAAATCGGTGCTTTGCGTACGCCAAACTATTTCATTGAGAACGGCCATTGAAGCGAAGAACCAGGCAAATCGAAGCGTGAGTTTGTGCCAACCGGTATCGTCCATGGGCCAGGCAGATGACAAGAGCGGTTTTAGCAAAGGCTTTTTGAATAGAAGCCCACCCAACAATATGAGCGAGAACAATGCTTCGACAATCGTCGGCTTCATTTTGATGAAGGTGTCATCCTTGAGCCACAGCGTCAGCCCTCCGAAAACGCCAACAATGATCGCCGTGATAAGCGGCATCATTGGGACGCGTCGTGCAACGATTAGTGAGATCACTAAAGCGATGGCAGTCGCAATCATCAACGCCGCGGTTGCTGTCAGAAGAGAGCTGTTATCGTCGGTTTTGGGTGCAGAAAGATAGGCAGCGAAAAATATCGCCAAAGGCACATAATCAACGACTGGTTTTAGCCAGGCGGGTTCAGCTTTTTTATCGGTCATTTAAAATCCTGAAATCTACAGCGCGCGGATAATAGTGGTGGGTATAGCGGAGAGCAATGAATCAATATTAAAGGTGGTGGCGCGTTGACGTCGCCGCAATGGCAAATTACCGTTCCGGTTAACGAAAATGGCCACGTTTTGTCGGCTATCTTGGGTAAAAGGGAGATTATAATGGTTGAATATACGGAAGTTCAGGTAGACGGAAATCCGATGCGGATTGCCTATTCAGTGCCGGATGACGACGGCCCGCATCCGGCTGTGGCGGTGATGTATCACCGTGGCGGTTACGACGATTTTACGTTGAAGGTTTGTGATGATCTGGCCAAGGCCGGATATATTGCCGCTTCGATGGATCTCTATCACTGGCCACCGCTTTTAGAGCCAGCGTCGGAGAATCCGTTTCCAAGGGATCCGGAAATTGTCAAGGATGTCGCCGCAACCGTTGATTGGCTGTCGGCCCGTGGTGATGTGGATATGAACAACCTTGGGATTCTTGGCCACTGCATGGGCGGTCGTATGGCGTTGCTCGGCGCATCCACGAATGACGCATTCAAAGCTTGTGTGCCATACTATCCGGGTAACATGTTTAAGCCTTGGAGCGATGACGGTCCGGCACCATTTGAGCTTTTGGGTGGGATCAAAGGTACAGTGCGTGGTTTCTTTGGTAACGATGATCAGAATCCGTCACCCGAAGATCGCGAGAAGATTTCGGCGGAACTGACACGGTTGGGCGTGGAGCATGAGTTCCACGGGTATGACGGTGCAGGTCATGCTTTCCAGAATTTCGTAGCACCAGAAAGGTTCCGTCCCGAAGCTACAGCTGATTCCTGGAGTAAGACGATCAGCTATCTCGATAGCACTTTGAAGGGCTAACGAGATTCGTCTTCCGGTGGTGTCGCAGTTTGCATGGTTAGGTCTTGCTTTAAGCTTGTGCTTGCCGTCACCTCCGGTTGCGAAAGAGCCACCGGAAAGGGTGTCTACTCTGATCATTGAGGTGATAGGCTTGCGGTCAGGAAAAGGAGATGTTCACTATGCGGTTTACGACTCTCCCGAAAATTTTCCGACGCGTGATGGCAGGGTCGCTTCTGGTAATGTGCCGGCAAAGCGGGATGGCGTGAAAATACCGGTTAAGGGATTGAAAAAGGGCACTTACGCCGTTGCGGTTTTTCACGATGAAAACCGCAATGATGAATTTGATCAGGGCCTATTCGGCATTCCGCTAGAGGATTATGGCTTTAGCAATAATGCGAGTGGATTTTTGGGGCCACCTTCATTCAAAGATGCCGCGGTGATCCTTAATAAAGATATGGTTCGGACAGTTATCCGACTGGATTAAATGGTCGCTCGTCACAAAGAAGGTATGGGCACGATATGGACTTAGAGGCTTCACACACAATTCTTCAGGAACTTGTCATCGCCAATCGAATATTGGCCAATGAAGGGATCGTTGATGCCTTCGGGCACGCCAGCGTACGACACCCTGAAAATCTAGACAGGTATATCATGGCCTGTTCCCGAAGCCCTGGGATTGTGACGGTTGAAGACCTGATGGAATACACGCTGGATGGCGACCCGATCGATCAACAGGATCGTCCGATGTACGCGGAACGCCATATTCATGGTGGGGTCTATGAAGTTCGCCCTGACGTTAAAGCGGTTATCCATAATCATTCGCATGCTGTTATTCCGTTTGGTCTGACCGACACAGAAATTCGCCCGGTGTTCCATATGGGGTCCACGATGCTGGGTCCTGTACCGATTTGGGATATAGCCGACAATTTTGGTGATACGACGTTGCTTGTCCTCAATATGGATCAGGGACGAGATCTGGCACATGGTATGCAGGGCGGGCGGATCGCGCTAATGCGTGGTCATGGCTGTGTCGTTGGTGGAAATACGATCAAAGAAGCAGTGATGATTGCGATATATCTGGAAGCGAATGCAAAACTCCAAATGCAGGCATTGCAATTGGGTGAAACTCGTTACATGACGGGTGGTGAAATCGAGCAATGTAGTGACCGAATTACCGGTGAGTTGGCAATTGACCGTGCCTGGGAGTACTGGACGATTCGCGCCGGTTGCCAGATTCTCCAAAAATGATTATGAGGTATTTTTAGATTGATTTAGAGCTATTTTACCTCTCTTTTCTATCTTTCCTAGCTTAGTTCCCGAAACAGCCTGCCGTATCCAGTAAATGAATTCCGAAGGCCTCCTCGACACTTACAAACAGCGTATCGAAAAAGGCGAGATTCGTTCCGATCCCGGTCAGAGCGCGATCGCTGAGATTCTACATTCACTGAATGATGAATTGGTTTTGGCGGGTGAAAAATCCGGCGGGTTAGGAGGACTGTTCAAATCATTATTTGGCGGCTCGCAAAACAAACCTAGCCCACGAGGATTGTATATTTACGGTCCGCCAGGCCGAGGTAAATCCATGCTGATGGATTTATTTTACGAGACGACACCGGTTGCTAAACGCCGTCGGGTGCATGTTCATCCCTTTATGCAAGAGGTTCAGCAGAAGCTGCATAAATGGCGTCAGGAAGGTGGCGGTCGTCAGGCTGAAGATCCTTTGCCTCGCCTGGCGAAAGAAATATCAGAGACTAGTTCGTTACTATGCTTCGACGAATTTCAGGTAGAGGCCGTTGTTGATGCCATGATCCTCCGGCGGTTGTTTGAAGCGATGTTTGAATATGGGGTTACCGTCGTTGCAACGTCCAATACCGCGCCGAATGATCTCTATGCGGGTGGCTTGCAGCGCGAACGATTTCTTCCCTTTATTGAATTACTCAAAGAGGAAATGCAGGTGGTTGAGCTGGCGAGTGAAACAGATTACCGCCGGGACCGGTTGAAATCTGTTGGCGTGTATCACTCACCATTGGTAGAAGATGCTCAGAATGCACTTGATGATGCCTTTCTGAGGTTAACGGATGGCGCAGATGGCGAGGCTGATTCTGTCAGCGTACATGGACGGACAATTCCTGTGCCGAAGGCGGCACGTGGAGTGGCCTATTTCCCATTTTCCGAATTATGCGATAAGCCGCTGGGCCCTGCCGATTACTGGTCGATCGCCTGTCAGTATCAAACTATCATTATATCTGAAATACCATTCTTTACACCCGCTGACAGGAATATAGCCAAGCGTTTTGCGACCCTTATTGAGACGCTTTATGAGCAAAAGACCAAGCTAGTTTGTTCGGCGGCGGCGCTCCCAGATCATCTATATCCTGACGGCGATGGCGCCGCCATATTTACGCGTGTTGCATCCCGGCTGGAAGAAATGCAGTCCGAGGAGTACTTATCGGCACCTCATAGTCCAGCAACCGCCAAAGCAGCTTAATTTGCGCCCGATTGGATTATCTTTTCGCGGGTTCCCAAGTTTTTTTCAATATGCCATCACGCTCCGGCGGTAAAAAGACAGCTGGTTCGCGGCTTGCTTCGCAAGCCTCATCAGGCGGTAAGCTGAAATCCCATTTTGATCCTATAAACCGACAACCCGTAATCTCACTGGCGTTATCGGATGCGAGCCAAACGGCTGGTGGTACAATGATCTCAGCGGGGAGATAGGGTTTACGTGTTTGACTGGCCTTTGCACGCACGGCTGGGAGAACGAATTCAGTCTCAACGGCACCGCCAGGCGCTATGCTATTGACGGTGACACCACTTTTCAGCAGGTCTTGCGCCCAACATAAAGTCATCGCTTCCAGTGCCGCTTTAGAGGGGCCATAAGGGGACTCGTTCGGGCGATACATTGATGATCGTGATTTCGTGACGTTTAGAATTCGGCCCGAATTTTGTTGCAACATCGTCTGGATGACGGAATAGGTCATATTAAACGGACCATTGATATTGGTATCAATGATTGCCGCCCAGCCTGCGGTGTTTCCTTCGTAAAATTTTACCCGGTCATCTGCCATCATCCCCTGGCCCAGACCCGCATTGTTGACGAGTATATCGATACGCCCGAAATTTTCTGTAGTTGTCTTGGCGACCTCCTGACAGGCGCTCATGTCTGTCACATCTGCTTGTATAGCAAATCCAGTATTACGGCCTGCAATCTCATCTATTTCTGCCGCAACAGCCTCAATTTGATCGAGGTTCCTCGCCGCGGTAATAACGACGCCTTTGGCGCCTGCTTCCGCATACCCCAGCGCCATTGCTCTTCCAAGACCACGCCCGCCACCGGTAATGATGGCTATTTTACCCTCAAGTGGTTTTTTCATGCTCTGTTCCTATCCGAACTACACTAAGCTGGGGTAGAATAGCCATAAAGGTGCCACACGCCAGTGCCGGTAATTTTATCGAGAGCTTGGCGTATTTTCTTGTGGAGAGGACTTGAGGAACAATGTCGTTGGTTTTTGAAGAATGTCCGTTTTGGGATTTTTCTCTACAGGTTTACGATCGAGAGGGTGTTTCATCAGCCTGTATCGCCTTGCAGGACAGGCATGTCCTCGATGTGAATATCATTCTTTTGAGCATGTGGCTTGGTCATAATGGTCACCCGGTGATGGATCATGATGCATTAACGCGGGCACTGGATGTGTCACGGCGCTGGAACAAAGACATTGTTTGCGGCATTCGTGCCGTGAGGTTGGCTCTTAAAGATGATTTTTCACCGATTTCTGCTGAAAATTGTGAAATTTTGCGAAAAAATATTCTGTCGCTTGAGATAGAGGGTGAACACCTTGAGCATCTGGCTCTTGCATCGACAGTAAAGTCGGCGCCTAACGCTGATTTAGAACCCTCTTTAAAAATGGCGATCTGCACCGCTAACTTGGGCCTGTATCTGACGTGCCTTGACGCTAAGTTGGGCGAAGAAGATTATGCTGATGTTAGGGTAGTACTTGCTGCAACATTTCCTGATCTTGAGGAAGAGGTTTTGGAGTCTGCAATGCTGTCTTTTGCAGCAATTTAATGAGGTCGTAGGGTGCCTGGTCTCCTTCGAACAGGGATTTTAATGCTTTGTGCCCTATTTATTATAGGCTGCACGGAAGTTGTGAAGTCGACACCGAAGGAAATTCACATTGATACGGGTGAGCTGGGACAGTTAATGCCCGGGTCTCGCCACTGGTTAGCGCTAATTTCGGCTACGAAACATTGTGAAGATCTTTCGAAAAAAGCCACTCTCGAAGACCTTAAGGGGACGGTCGTGATTTACAGGTGTGCGGATCAAGAGTAAGTGGCGTTGGCTCAGAATCCTTCCCAGATAATCTTCGAAAAGTGATCTAATTTCTCTCGGCAATTTCAAGTTTCTGGCAAAGCTTTCGCCTGGTTTGCAAGTAGACGTCTCGTGTCTCCCTGTCTCGAGGGAGCAGAAGGGCTATCTCTTCACTAATTCGGATACATTCATCTTGGGCCCAGTGCTCTCGATTGGCGCATTGTTGCGACCAGCTGAGGTCAAAGTCGTTTGGATATGACGCCCCTATTGGCACTGGCCCGTCGTATCTTCTTTCCAGATCTTTGATTGGCAAAGGAGAGCCCAACGATAATTAATATACAGGTAATTCTACCGTATATTATTAATCTCTGGTCAATGGAGCGTCAACAGAAAAGCGGTATTTTTACCGTTTTCTGAGTCAGGTCAGTTTTCTAGTGACTTGAATCACATGTCCGACGACTTCGATCTCGCCTGTAATAAATATGGTGTCGTAACTGTCGGTGCTGTCTGGTTCTAGCCGTGCAGGTTCAGTTCGAAATCGTTTAAAGGTCGCGTCGCCGTCATGTTTAACGACGTAGTATTGTCCGGGAGATAATGTTCGATCATTAAAGTCGACAATGATGGTACTTCCTTCGGGCGCGACCCGGTTCATGCTGCTTCCTTGGACACGCAGGGCAATGAGTGTGTCACGGTTATAGGAAACGGGAATGAAGTCTTCAGCCCCACCTACGGCATAGGGATCGTTGCTTTCCGTGAGTTCTCCAGCAGCAACCCAACTAATCAGCGGGACATCATGGACCGGATTGGCTCGACTAGATCCGTTACCCGATTGAAGTTCTAAAAGGGCCTCTAAGGTCCAGTCGAGACCTCGTGCAATACCTTCCAATGTATCCCGACGGGGGTTCCGGGATTTGCTTCTTAGCACATTGCGAATGGCATCGGGGGTAAGACCACCATCAATCGAAGCTCGGCGGGCGGATTTGCCGAGCTCTTTTAAACGACCCTGAATTCTATCGGTTAGAGCGACCATGATACCTCTCCTATCATCGCGGTATTTTAACCTTATATTCCAGAAATACGAATGCGGTAAAAATACCTTTAAATGAGGTAAAAAAACCGTATTATGCGTTTCTATGATGAACAGACATGAAAATTCAAATCCACTTAAATCAGTTCGTAAACGGGTGCATGCACGGAAAGGGCCGAGACAATCAGCCCGACGGATATGGCAGCAACGAGAACCCAGCAGTTTTGACCCAACAGAAGTAATCGATGGCGAGTTCGATAGTGTCGATCTTGATACAGTACTTTGGGATATAGAGTTCAGCGACCGTATCTTGGGCCAGGATAGTTGGTCTGAATGATACTTTTGGGGAGGAGGATTAAGAATGAGGCGAACCCGTAAGGCCCGGCTGAAGCAGGGTATGGCAATCGAAGAAGAGAATCTGCTCCCAACGCCGCAGACAAAGAGAAAGTTGCGTCAGGACACAGTAATCTCGCTATTGGCAGCTGGGGACATTTCCTCCGATCATGTGCGTGTTGCAGAAGAAATTAGGACGGTGTTTGAAACGGTTTCCCGCGGCATGTTCCCTGCGAGTAGTTGGCGGGCTGAGGCGAGCCAAGGGTCACATAAACGACGCCGAATGGATTTCGTCGATCGTATGTCAGACGATGACGCCATCCTGTGGGAACGATGTTATTTGCCGTGGACCCGAGAATTGGGTTGCGAGGTTGCGAGTGGCGTTCCGGGAACGCGATGACTTCAAATGGTTATTGATATTGTTGTCGAAAATGAGCCGTTGGAAGCAATCGAACAAATATACCGATTGGGTCGAGGGATGGCATTAGGGTTTCTGGTTAACGGATTGGATAGATATTTAGCTATTCGGCGAGAAATGTCCTGGTAGGTTGGGGTTTGAACTAAACCTCCATTACCTGATATAATGTCGCTCGTATTTCGGGGTCGGTTTGGTTATTGTCCCGAGCCTGATTCCTTGAGTGTCGATGACAGTTATAGAAAACACATCCAGTAATACCACGACAGCTGCAGCCATGCTTGCCGTTGATCGTGCGACGCACGATTTCCGGCGAGGCCGCGCTATTCACATTCGGGATGATGCGGGAAGTACGGTGATTGCAGTGGCGGCCGAGATGGCTACTGATAATGTGATCTCCCGGTTAGCAGAGCT
>CALIBP010000015.1 GCA_938048165.1 uncultured Alphaproteobacteria bacterium
ACACGCCAACCCGGCGGTCACGCTGGGCCACTACACCCAAGCGGTGCGTGGTGGGGCCCAGGCGCTCGCCGTGCTGGATCGGGCTTATCAGGTCAAGAGCGGGTCCTGACGGGGAGAGCCCGGGGAGGCCGTGGGAGCCGCTCAGGTGGGTAGATAGCCAGCGCATGTCTCAGAGCGCTCCGTGGTCCCTCCCCGGGGCGGGAGGATTGTACTAGGCGGCCTACCTGTCTCCATGCGTTTCAACCATAAGGGCGGATACCGGACTTTTGCTGCCTTTCATGTCAATGTCCGCAATGCGGGACAATTCTGCCTTTCGTGTTTGCAGACCCAGTGGCAGTTTCTAGCACCTTCTGTCGCCGTCAGCTCATCACTCCGCCAGGTAATTCAGCAACCGAGCACTCGCCCTAGAGGGCAAAACAGAGTAACTTCCCTAGACCACGCGCGAGCATTGCTGGCTAGCCTCCCAAAGCGACGCTAGCTGTAGCAAGTGGTCGCCAAAAAAACCGCGCTTCCTATTCAAAATTAAGTACTTTTTTGACGCATTACCAAACGTTTCTGGAATGCAGCACGTAGTTGAAGCGGTGACGCTCGAGTTGTCTGTGTCGGCCCAGACACACACCTTAGACCATGTAATAATTTCTGGATCGGTATGCGTTACTCAAACCGTAGTGCACCAACTCAAACGAGTTAAAACCTTTAAGTTCACAATGTGGAAAGGGTTGTCCAAATGATCCAAAGCACTGAGTCTCGCGTATTTTACTTATAGGAGGAGAAAAACAATGACTATAAGTGCTTTCATCAAAGGTTCTTGGGACGCTGTAATGGACGAGTCACAGAACCCCTTAAGAAACTACTCGTTGCCTACTGCTCACATGCTAATGCAAGTGCTGGCTTGGATGTGGAGTGCAGTGTTTTCTATTTCGGTTGGCAGCTATTTTGTGTTTGGCGTTACAGCCATAGGGCATGTACTTTTGATCGCGGGTGTTTTCATCACGCTCATGGTTTTCCGAAAGGCTAATACAAAAAACTGATCTGATTAGGATGCTTATCCCAATCTCTTTTGCTCAAAAATTGCGCCACTTCTTCGGGGTAAGTAGAAAGCGAGGTTTGGATATGAATCGAACCTCAAGCAAGGAAACTCATAGCGGGCGCATCGAGGCCGGGTATGCAAAACTACGGCCAGAATACAATTTGTGTGTGATCAGGCGAAACTGGAAAAGCGGCATTGACGATCAATAGAAGCCAATTTCCTGAACATCGACTTGGGCTTGGTGGTCTCGACCATAAGCCACGACTCCTAGTAACTTTATCGAACCTGCGCGTGGTTCCGATCTGAGCATCCGGCCAGATGCCTTGAAGGCAGAAAATGGGATGCGCACTTCCGTCCACTGTGACGTGACTTCGAAGCTTGCTTGGTAATACTGCCACGGCAGCACCGTTCCGCCAGTGCGAAGATGTATGAAATACGTTTGATCGTTCCCGCGGGTGATGAGCCTTACACCCTTTGTATCGTTTGAAAGCTTCGTGCTGAGTTCTGTTCGGAACTGAATGAAGCCACCACGATTTTCAGTACTGACATTACCTGTCATTCGCGCATACCCAGCCCCATTCTCCTTCTGAAAGCGGACTTGACCTGTTGAGACGCCGCCCATAACAGTGTCGGCAAAAAACTCCCAACGGCTTTGGGGGGCATTGTCAAAAGTTTCCAGCATCACTTGTTCTCCGAAAGCGGATGTCGCGAAACAACCGAATGAAAGGCAAAAGCCCAGAGCCGCCGCAAGTGTTTTCATTGACCTTCATCCCAATTCAATAGCGCTACAATGAAATTGTGTTTGGTCGCTCAATGTTTCAAGGACTTGCCAGCGAAAGCGTTCGACTGCCCCTCGACCACTCTGGAAAAGACTCTGGGAAATCCCGTCATGCTTCGAACCTCGAGTGGTCCAAAGGCCCCTTTGAGCCGTAATAGAAGAAATAGGAGACGCTGAAATGATCCGATTAGCAATGTTGCACGCGCTCGCTTTGGCAGCCTTTGGCGCGAAAACACTGAAATTGACCGCGTCCTGCGGGTCTATCGGGGATGTTCTGATTTGAAACTTGCGCGCAACGTTACCCCCTCTAAACTGACCCTTTTCTACGACGGCTCATGCCCGCTGTGTGTGTCGGAAATCGGATACTACAAACGGTCTGATCGTGAAAAGGCATTGGAGTTCATCGACGTTTCATCCGAGCGATTTTCAGGGGATGGAAGGATCAACAGAACCGAAGCGATGGCACGGTTCCATGTTCGATTGGCTGACGGTCGGCAAGTTTCTGGCGCGCAGGCGTTCGTCGAGGTTTGGCGTCTCGTCCCAGGCTGGCGCTGGCTGGCAAGGCTGGCAGGCCTTCCAGGCGCAGTGCGCGTTTTGGAAGTGTTTTACAGTCTGTTCTTAAGAGCTCGTCCCGTAATCGTGAGCGGTTTTACGAAAATGCAGAAGGTAACCGGCAGGTCCTCATGAAAAACGTCGGTTCGTTTCTTCTTTTCCTAGTTTTGGTCATGGGAGGTGGAATCGTTATTGGAACGCTCACCGCGCCGGGCGAATGGTATCAGAACCTGCAAAAACCCTTCTTCAATCCACCGAACTGGTTATTTGGACCAGTGTGGTCGGTGTTGTACTTGGCAATCGCCTTCGTTGGCTGGCGCGTATGGCGGCACAAATATCTCGCTAATTTGCAGCGCCTCTGGATAATTCAGATGGCCTTGAACTTCTCTTGGTCGCCGGTGTTTTTTGCCGCTCAGAAGCCCGCGTTGGCGCTTGTCATCATCCTCTGCCTGCTACTGACCATAGCGGTCTTTATTCGGGCAGCGTGGCAATCAGATCGACCGTCCGCTTTGCTTTTCGCTCCATACATCGCTTGGGTGGGTTTTGCCTCAGCCCTGAATGCCGCGATCGTTTCTCTCAACTAATCAGGAGATCGGCTTTGGAAGAACATGCACTCGTCATTGGTGCCTCAGGTGGCATCGGTCAGGCCTTGGCAAATGAACTGAAGGCGAGGGGAACGCATGTGACATGCCTTTCTCGCTCGCGGGACGGTCTGGACATTACCAGCGAAGATGCTGTGTCTACGACCCTTGGACGCCTTCAGCCCCAGTTTGACAGGATCATCGTGGCGACCGGCATCTTGTCGGGCGAAAAAGGACCGGAAAAGTCGCTGTTTGCCTTGTCCGCAGATGAGATGGAAAATCTGTTCGCGGTGAACACGATTGGGCCTGCTTTGGTTCTGAAACATTCCAAGCGCTTGTTGCCAAAAGATAAGAGAACCGTTTTTGCGGCACTCTCCGCGCGTGTTGGATCGATCGGGGACAATGGCCTTGGCGGCTGGTATTCTTACCGCGCCTCAAAAGCTGCCCTCAACCAGGTGATCAGAACGGCGTCGATCGAATTGAAACGCACGCATAAGCATCTGGTTTGCTCTGCCTTACACCCCGGTACAGTAGAGACGGAGTTCACACGGAACTACCCGCAACATAAGACGGTTCCCCCACAAGACGCGGCGAGCAACCTGCTGAATGTCATCGACAACCTTACGCCTGACGACAGCGGACAGTTTTTCGACTGGGCCGGGAAAAGGGTTCCATGGTGAGCGCGCCCTCTGAACCGAGTACCACCAGCGACCGCCCACGTATCGTTCTGATCCTAGGGGATCAGCTTTCACCCGACATGGATGCATTGAGGAACGCGAACCCGGATAAAGACATTGTTCTGATGGCAGAGGTTCTCGATGAAGCCACCTATGTCCCGCATCACAAAAAGAAAATTGCGTTCATATTCTCGGCCATGCGCCATTTTGCCCAGGAGCTTAGGGCAGCCGGGTGGCAAGTCAGTTATACGCGCCTGACCGATCCTGAAAACACTGGATCGCTACGCGGCGAGGTTCAGCGTGCCGTCACCCAGCACCGCGCCGGCGGTGTAATCGTGACCGAACCGGGCAAGTATCGGTTGAAAGCCGACATGCAGGCCTGGCCTGATGAACTGCACGTGGACGTTCACTACTTGGAAGACACTCGGTTCCTGGCCAGCCATGCAGAGTTTCAACGCTGGACCAAGGGACGCAAACAGCTTCGAATGGAATTTTTCTATCGCGAGATGCGCCGGAAGACCGGCTTGCTGATGCAGGACGATCAGCCCGAGGGCGGCAGGTGGAACTACGATGCAGAGAACCGCAAACCCGCCAAACGCGACTTGTTCATGCCCCAGCCGTTTCAGATCAGTCCGGACGCCATTACAAACGAGGTCCTTGATTTGGTCGAGGCCGAGTTTGCCGACAATTTCGGCACGCTTCGCCCGTTCTGGTACGCCGTCACACGGGACGGCGCGCATGATGCTCTCAGCCATTTCATCGAACACTCACTACCCCATTTCGGGGACTATCAGGATGCGATGCTGGACGGAGAACCATTTCTGTATCACGCGGTTCTGTCGCTCTACATTAATGTCGGCCTGCTAGACCCACTAGAAGTATGCCGCCACGTCGAAAAGGCGTATCTTGATGGCGACGCACCACTCAACGCCGCCGAAGGATTCATTCGGCAAATTATCGGCTGGCGCGAATTCGTTCGCGGTGTCTATTGGTTGAAGATGCCCGGTTATACTGATGAGAATTTCTTCTCTGCAGAGCGTGATTTGCCCGCGTTCTTTTGGACCGGCGAAACCGATATGGCCTGCTTGTCGGCAGCAATCGGCCAGACCCGTGAATACGCCTACGCACATCATATCCAACGGTTAATGGTGACCGGAAACTTTGCCTTGCTGGCCGGCGTGGATCCCAAGCAAGTTCATGAATGGTACCTGGCCGTTTATTTGGACGCCTACGAATGGGTCGAGGCGCCAAACGTCATCGGGATGAGCCAGTTTGCCGATGGTGGCCTGCTCGGATCCAAGCCGTATGCGGCGAGCGGTAATTATATAGACAAAATGTCTGATTACTGCGGCCAATGCAGATTTGACGTGAAGAAGAAAACCGGCGAGTCCGCCTGCCCGTTCAATGCACTCTATTGGGATTTCCTTATCCGAAACCAAGCCAAGTTGCGGTCCAATCCACGTCTGGGACATGTCTTTCGGAATTGGGACAGGATGGACGAGGACAAAAAATCCGCCTACCTTGCCCATGCAAACACAATGAAAGAAGCTCTTTAACCAACAAGCAAAGCCTGTGCTGGACATAGGGCTCGTCAGCCCAAGCGTTTCACGATGTTAGCGGCACTATTTCATCATCTTCTGTCTCGCAGTTCTTAGCGATGCAGTACTAAACAACGATTCCGTGATACCCGATTAAACTGAAGATCGAATAATTCAGATTGACCTCTTCCAACTTGGTTCAGTCCTCGTTTTTCCATTGCCTGCGTCGAAACTACCGCAACATTCGTCACTTGTGCTCCGAAGCCGCAGTACGCTGCGATAGTTCCACAGGTTGCTTCGGCGTGTTCACCACATCTCTCACCCAAATCGAGTGACACAGAGGTGACACAGGACTGCATGCAAACTGGTGACACGATGTGCGAACGGTAGACGGATACCGCCTAACCTGTTCAAACTATTATCTAATCTGGGAAAGAGATTTGGTGGAGCCTAGCGGGGTCGAACCGCTGACCTCTTGCATGCCATG
>CALIBP010000016.1 GCA_938048165.1 uncultured Alphaproteobacteria bacterium
GCAGAACCGGCAAGACTTCGACATTGTCCACTGTCATGGTGCCTGGCAGATGGTGACCCTGCTGACGTCATTTTCATCAGGTAGCGGACCTGCGACGGCGCTAACCCCGCATGAAAGCCTAACCAATTTCGATATCGCTCAATCGCCCAATGCGGCGACCAAGTTTCTCAAGCCAGGACTCAAGGCGCGGTTTTTGAAAAATTTTGATCTGTTCGTCATGTCCTCGGGGCTCGAGGCCCGTGACAGTTTACCGAGAGATATCGCGACTTCGTCGCGCACCGCCGTCATTTCGCATCCAGTTTATGACGATACCTCTCGTACGCTGACAGCACGGGGGACAACGTCTTCCGACGGTACCTTGCAGCTCGGCTATCTCGGACGACTCCATCAAAAGAAAAACCTGGGTCTGTTGATTGAGGCTCTCACCAAACTGGAAGCCAGTGTTTCTTTGACGGTAGCAGGAACCGGCCCCGAGGAAACAGCGCTCAAGGCACAGGCCGCTGCCCTCGGCGTTTCTGACAGAATCACCTGGCTCGGATTTATAAACGACAAGGAAGCGTTTTTTGAACAGATCAATGTCCTTGTCATGCCTTCTGAGTATGAGTGTTTTGGTATGGCGGCCGCTGAAGCCATCGTCGATGGTATTCCAGCCATAATTTCTCGCGAAACCGGAATCGCCGAAATTGTTGACCATCATGGCGGCGGCAAAATCATTGAGCCGAATACTGACCAAATTGTTTCGGCCGTTGACGCGCTGCTGGAAAATCCAGAGCGTCGGATCGCCCTGTCTCAAGAAGCCATCCACTGCGCTGAAGAGGCTTTGTCCTTCAAAAAACACGGTGAAGCGACCGTCGCGGCCTATCAAAAACTGCGCGCCAAAACCGAAAAACACTAGAAACATGAGCGGCTTCGCGTTAGTGACTCACTAAGATTTATGCCACCATCGAGCCCTGAACCATTTATTAGACCTATTGTAAAATGACCGCGGACAACCAACCCGAATATCGCAAACGCATTTATGACCGCTATCTCACGGCGGGCTCTGCGGATATTCCTTTTGCTAATCCTGACGAGGCGCCGGGTGGTCTTCTCGATATGTTGCGGTCGGTTATCCGCAAACATTTCCCCTCCGCCAAGGATGCAAAAATTCTCGACCTCGGCTGTGGCGCTGGATTACTCGTGCATTGCGCGACCCAGGCGGGCTACATCAATATGTCCGGCGTCGATATTTCGTCGCAGCAGGTTGAAGCGGCGGAACGCCTTGGCATCAAAAATATTCGGCGGGGTGATGCGATGAGCACTCTACTTGCGCTTGAACCCGACTCCCATGACGCGATTGTCAGTTGCGATATCCTCGAACATATGACACGCGATGAATTGATTACCCTGATCGATGGCGTTCGCACTGCCTTAAAACCCGGTGGTCGCTGGATTATTCATACCGCCAATGCCGAAGCACCGTTTTATGGCCGGGTTCGTTATGGTGACCTCACCCACGAGCAGGCCTTCACCAGAACATCCTTGCCGCAGGTCTTGCTCGCCAGCGATTTCTCGCGCGTTTCCTGTTTTGAAGATCCGCCAATCCCGGGACGGCTGGGCGGCACTGTTCGCTGGCTGATGTGGAAACTTGTCCGCCTGCCAGCGCTTATCTGGCTTATTGCTGAATCTGGTGGTGACGGCAAAAATGCAATTCTCTCACAGAATCTTCTCGCCGTTGCCGAGAAATAGAACCGCCTTATGTGTGGATTAGCCGCCCTTTTTGCCTATGGCGCCAGCGCGCCCCCCGTCGACCGCGGTCAGCTGAATGCCATTCATGACCGCCAAGCGCCGCGCGGCCCGGATTCCGAAGGCATCTGGATTTCGGACAATAATCGCGTCGCCATGGCGCATCGGCGACTGTCCATTATCGATTTGTCGGAAGCCGGTGCGCAGCCGATGGCCTCACAGGATGGCGCCTATCGCATCGTCTTTAATGGCGAAATTTATAACTACCGCGCGCTCCGCCAACATCTGATTGATGACGGTGTCACCTTCACCTCGTACTCGGACACCGAAGTTCTTTTGCAGCTCTATATCCAACGCGGGCCCGCCATGGTTGATGTACTGCGCGGCATGTTTGCTTTCGCCATCTGGGATGAGAAACGACAGGGCCTGTTTATGGCGCGCGACGCCTATGGTATCAAACCGCTCTATTTCGCAGATGATGGTAAAACATTGCGGGTGGCCTCACAGGTCAAGGCGCTGGTCGCTGGTGGGGGCATCGACACCTCACCCGCCCCGGCTGGCCATGTCGGTTTCTTTTTGCTCGGATACGTCCCGGAACCGCACACTTTATATAAAGGGATCGAGGCGGTCCCCGCCGGTGGCAGCCTTTGGGTCGACACATCCGGGCGCGGCGCACCCCATAAATGGTTTGATCTGACCAAAGAACTCTCGGAAGTCGATCCTGTCCCGTATGATGCTGAAGCGTTACGCGCCGCCCTGGTCGACAGTATGCAACACCATCTCGTGGCCGATGTACCCGTCGGCGTCTTTCTCTCGGCAGGTCTCGATTCAGCAAGTCTTGTTGCATTGGCGTCAGAAGCGCAGGGGACCAGTCTAAGAACTGTGACGCTGGGCTTTCAACAATTTCGGGGCAGCGAGAATGACGAAGCGCCGTTGGCAGAAGTTCTCGCAAAACATTATGAAACGGATCATGAAACGCGCTGGATCGAAACCGGTGATTTTCGTGACAACGCCGACCATCTCATGGCGGCGATGGATCAACCCAGTATCGATGGCGCCAATACCTATTTTGTCAGCAAGGTAACCCGTGAAGCTGGTTTGAAAGTCGCGCTTTCCGGTGTTGGCGGTGACGAGCTATTTGCGGGATATCAAAACTTCAAACAGGTTCCCAACCTCTCGCGGGCCCTGGGGCTGTTCCGCTTTTTACCCGGTGTCGGCAAGGCGTTCCGCTTTATCAGCGCGCCGCTGGTTCGCACGCTAACATCGCCCAAATATGCCGGTCTGTTTGAATATGGCAGCCGACTTGGCGATGCCTATCTATTGCGGCGAGGTCTATATATGCCGTGGGAGTTACCCACAGTACTTGACCCGGATCTTGTCAGAGAAGGATTGGCCACCCTCGCGATCACCCAGAAATTATCCGAAACAATCGGCGATATCGGTCCGACCCGTGTTGCAATGACCGCCCTGGAATCAGCCTGGTATATGCGCAATCAACTCCTGCGCGATGCAGACTGGGCCAGCATGGCGCACTCGCTCGAAATCCGGACACCGTTGGTGGACATTACATTGTTGCGTGCGCTTGCCCCGATGATCGCGGGATCTCACCCGCCAACTAAAAACGATATGGCGACATCCTTGGCCAGACCACTCCCCGCTGAGATTCTGCATCGACCAAAAACCGGTTTCAGCATTCCCGTCCGCGACTGGATCGGTGGCGAAAAGCATACATCGCGGGGCGGTGATTACCGTGACTGGGCACATTATATATATAATCAACAATGGGCCGCATAGAGTCATGGGGTCCATTGTTGATTTAGTGAGGAGCGTAAAGTGGCGGATGTAAAGAAGCTGCTGATCTATCGCATGGGTAGTTTGGGGGACACTGTCGTCGCGTTGCCAGTGTTTCATATGCTGACACGCGAATTCGCTGATGCTGAGCGGCGCGTTCTCACCAACAAACCGGTTAATAGTGATGCCGCTGCAATCCAGGCGGTCTTGGGAGACGGCGGTTTTGTTGATGGCTATTTTTCTTACCCGCACGGCACTCGCGACCTCGGCGCTCTAAACGATCTACGAAAATCAATTCGCGATTGGGGTCCCGATCTTGCGATTTTTCTCAACGAGCCCCGCGGCAATTTGGTGCAGTTTCGAGACATTGTTTTTCTCAAGCTGTGTGGCGTTCACAATATTATCGGCGTGCCAGCGACGGCCAAACTCAGCAAGTATTTCTCTCTTCAGGAACATGGCTTGTGGGAAGCGGAGGCCTCCCGCCTGGCAAGATGTGTTGCTGATGTTGGCAAGGTAGATTTGGACGATCCCAAAAGCTGGTCTCTCAATTTTACACCGGCAGAGGAGCAGCAGGCCCAGGCAGTCCTCGCCGGCTGGAAAGGGCGTGATCGTTTCATCGCCTTCAGTATCGGGGCTAAAATTGATTTCAAAAGCTGGGGTGATAATCGCTGGGCTGAACTGTTGGCCAAGATTTCCAGCGCTCACCCTGAGCTCGGGCTGGTTTTTCTCGGGGGGCCCAATGATGGCGAGCGATCAAACCAGGCGGCTAATGGCTGGACCGGCCCGACACTCGATTTATGTGGCAAGCTGACGCCACGCGAAAGCGCTCTGGTTATGCGAGACGCCGATGTCTTTATGGGACATGACAGTGGGCCCATGCACCTCGCAGCGAGTGTCGGCACCCCATCCGTCTGTGTATTCAGCACCCATGCCAAGCCCGGCATCTGGTTTCCGTGTGGCTTGCAGCACCGGATTTTATATCCCGGCTTACAATGGTCCGGCGGAGAGACTCTCGCGATGCGGAACACAACCGGCGAAACCAACATCACTCTTATTCCAAATGATGACGTTGAAGAGGCGTTTAATTCACTCTTGAAGTGACAGACGATATAATTCAAAGGTTATCGCGAATTTTTTCGCCACGAGCACATAGTATTCTGTAGAGTACGGTCGCCCACCCATATCCAACATATGTTGAACTAGGCGGCACCAAGTATGCGTTGTAAATATGAACCGTAAAATCCGTCTCGCGTATCTCGTCAGCCACCCGATCCAGTATCAGGCGCCTTTGCTACGCCAAATTGCGGCGGACCCTGATATTGATCTAACGGTTTTCTTCTGCAGCGATATCTCAACACGTAAACATGTCGATGAAGGGTTCGGGCAGGTCATCGAATGGGACACCCCCCTTCTGGACGGATATAAACACGTCTTCCTTAAAGCCTATGGCGATAATGGTCCGCCGTCGGTAACCCGACCTGTCAATAGCGGCCTGGCACGAGCGCTAAAAGAAGGGCAGTTCGATGCGCTTTGGGTACACGGCTATATGCGCCTGTACCACATGATCTCAATGTTCCGTGCCAGAATGATGGGGGTTGTCGTTCTCAACCGTGATGAGGCCTGGGAACTGAGTGCCGCACGTGGACCGATCAAGAATTTTATCAAGAAAATTTTGTTTTTTTGCCTGCGCAGAATTTGCCATGGCTGGCTCGTCATTGGGTCCGCAAACAAGGATTACTATTTGGCCCACGGCATGAAAGAAGAGACGATCTTCCCGATGCCGTATACGGTTGATAATCAATATTTCCGCGATCAGGCCCTCGCCGCAAGTGCCAATCAAGATGCCTTGCGGGCCGAACTCAATCTCGAACCAGACCGACCCGTCATTCTTTACGCCTCCAAATTTATGGAACGAAAACGACCCAAAGACCTGGTTGAGGCTGTCGCCCGATTGGCAAAAGACCCAAAGAACCGGCAACCCTATCTCGTGATGGTCGGTGATGGCGAACAACGCGCAGCGCTTGAAAAACAGGTTCTAAAGCTGGGGATAGAAAGGTCCGTCCGGTTCACCGGATTCCGCAATCAGTCAGAATTGCCATCATTCTATAGTCTCTGCGATGTGTTTGTGCTGCCATCGCTCCTCGAGCCCTGGGGTCTTGTCGTCAATGAAGTCATGACAGCGGGTCGGGCTGTGGTCGCCAGTGATCAGGTTGGGGCGGTCTTTGATCTTATCCGTGATGGCGAGAACGGTTATGTCTTTCCAGCAGGCGATGTTGATGCCCTCACAAAATCCTTGAGTCAGATCGTTTCGGACCCGGAGCGCGCCGAAAAAATGGGCCATCGTAGCCTGGAAATTATCGAAAACTGGGGATTCAGGGAGGACATAGAAGGGCTAAAAAGTGGCCTCAACTATTTCCTGTCGAAAGACCAAAGGTGATCGCGGCCAATACCACCACCCCTACACCGACACCTCCGGGTTCACAGAACCAGGAAGGCATTCATCGCCGGCTTGTCCAGGGCGTCGCTGGTAAAGCGGTCTGCACAGCGATTATTTTCGGCGAACAAATTCTGCTCGTACCCGTTTTTCTATTGTTCTGGACCCCAGGACAATACGGTGACTGGCTGGTTTTACTCTCTACCGCCGGATTCATCGGATTGCTCGATATTGGTAAGCGCCTATTACGGCAACGCCCTCTAACGAGCCCTCGCCCGCGGCAATCAGGATGAATTCTCAACGCTGTTGAAACAAGGCACCTTCCTCTATGCCGCCCTCATTACCATTGGGTTGTTGGGCGTTCTGATCATTGGGTTTAAAACCTCGTGGCCAGAGCTTCTCAATTTGAAAACGTTGTCCGCCCTAACGGCAGCGCAGGTTTTTTATTTTCTGTCAGCTTATTTTTTACTGATGTTGCCATTCGGCTTTATCAGTTCGGTTTATCGCGCCCACGGTGAATTCATCATCAGCGTAATGGTGGGCAACCTGATGCGCCTGGGCCTCATTGCCTGCATAGCAGCAATACTTTCATTTGGTGTTTCGGCAAATATCCTGTCACTGACCTACGCCGCAATCGCCTTTTTAACCTGGCTAGGAGTCATAATTCATCAAAGACAGCGCTACCCCGATCTACGATACGGGATTGCCGTTCCAGACAAAGAGGCCTTGCGAGCCGCCCTATCAATTGGCCCCGCCTATGCCGTCGTGCCCGCCGCCATGGCACTGACAATTCACGGGACTGTCCTGCTGATTTCAGCATTGGCATCCTCTGGGGCAACGATTGCAGCCTACAATACAATCCGCACTCTAACGAGCCTTGCTAAGCACGTAACGTCGGAATTCCTGCAGGTTCTAGGCGTTGAGAGAGCCCGCCAATATGCTCAGGAAGACTGGCAAGCCCTGTCCCGCCTATACAAATTTGTTTCGCGTGTTTCAGGATGTTGCTGCGGTTTTCTCGGTGTCAATTTTCACCGGCCTGTTCCGCGTGGAATCAAATTTCTCCCTGGTCATCGCTGGGATTATTTACCACATTATTCTGTATTTCGTCGTCGGCTTCTTTATTCGCACGACGGCCAAACGCGGAACGCTTGTGGCGCAGGGCGCTCAAATCCCGCGCGGCTTAAACTATTAGTTTGGTTAGTGCGCAGATAAACGAGCGTCAAAATACGCGATCGTTTTCTCAAGCCCTTCCTTGAGCTGTATAGTCGGCTCCCAATCCAGCTTTTCACGTGCAATGCTAATATCAGGCTGGCGTTGTACGGGATCATCTGCCGGCAATGGTTTCGAAATAATTTCTGATTTAGAGCCCGTTAATTCAATCACGGCATCAGCAAGTTCACGGATCGTAAACTCATTGGGATTGCCGATATTTACGGGACCTGTGAAATCATCCTCCGTATCCATGATCCGCAGAAACGCCTCAACCAGGTCATCGACATAGCAAAATGACCGGGTCTGCTCGCCATTGCCATAAATCGTAACAGGGTCATTGCGTAACGCCTGAACAATAAAATTAGAGACGACACGGCCATCATTTGGATGCATGCGCGGCCCATAGGTATTGAAAATCCGCGCTACCTTGATCGACAGATTATGCTGACGACGATAGTCAAAGAACAACGTCTCCGCGCATCTTTTCCCCTCGTCATAGCATGCCCGAGGCCCGATCGGATTTACCCGCCCCCAATAGCTCTCGACCTGGGGATGGACTTCCGGATCACCATAAACCTCACTCGTTGACGCTTGAAAAATCTTGGCCCGAACCCGTTTTGCAAGACCAAGCATATTGATCGCGCCATGCACGCTTGTCTTGGTCGTCTGAACCGGATCAAACTGATAGTGAACAGGCGATGCTGGACATGCCAGATTATAAATTTCATCCGTCTCAATATAGAGCGGAAAAGTCACGTCATGCCGCATCAGCTCAAAATTAGGGTTCTGCAACAGGTGTGCGACATTGTTCTTTGAACCGGTAAAATAATTATCGATACAAAGGACGTCGTTATTTCTTTCAAGAAGCCGTTCGCACAGGTGTGAGCCGATAAAGCCAGCGCCGCCTGTAACCAAAACCCGTTTGTCAGAAACCATAATTTGTCACCATACTACGCTATAAGTTTGACCAATTTTTGCTCCCCGGTGTGATGTTTAACATCAATTATAGACAGCGGTCGAATTAGGAATTTTTAGCACTCGTCGGCGCCCCTTCGGGAATCCCTGTACCGGGTCTCAAAACCCCCTTTGCGCGTAACTGCAAATTATGGAACTCGACAGCCGGTTCCGCGCATAGCGCCCATTCCCGCCACAAAATCGGTAACAAATAGGGGTCACCTGGAAATAAACGGCGAAACCGCTGGACGACGGCCCGGAACGATCTTCTTCGCCATTGCGGAAGAGGCTTCAGTAATTCAGCCGGGACCATTTTTTAAGGAAAACCCAGAGCGACCAAAAGGGAAAAGAAAACCCGCGTTGGCAAAAGGAAGTTTCCTTCCGTGGCACACGCAATCATTTTCCCCCAGTCAAGGTTTGGCGTTGCCCGTATCAACACCATCGCGTCTATAACTTTTCGAATACTAAACAGATCAAACTTGTCCTTCGCCGTATTTGTCACGCAGAGCAGCAGAGCATGCTCGCGCGACGGAACACGCACAGCAAAACCACCCGCATCCACCAGTCGGGAATCGGCGAACAACCGCTCAGTGGTCAAGGAACAATAGGCGGGGTAACAATCAGGGTGAACATGAATGTCCAGATCACAACTGCCATCAGATGTCACAAAAGGCATAAAACTCGCATCAGAGATTGCCCCCCACCGGCTGAGTGGTGCTGCCCGAAATGCCAACCCAAAGGGAGTAAGAAAATCTATTGTAGCCTGCAGATCCTGTTCCCGAATCAGAAAATCAAGGTCTCCCTGCTGACGCAAAACCGGATCGGGATAAAAGCTATGCCCGTTGGCAAATCCCTTCAGAAACACGAAGTCAATTTTTGAACTCGCTAAAAGTTTTGCCTAATGACGCTGCTGCGCCAGTGAAAACTTTGCCAGCAATCTATTTTCAGAAACGCGGGCTGGGTCAATAAAGGCTTCACCTGCCTGCTCTTGAATATTCTCCAATAAATATCCGGCAAGAACCGGCGCTCCTACTCTTCGAGCACCAGGCAGGTTAACCGACCGCTATAATAGGCACCGGTATCAATCGCAATCCGATTGGGGAGAAATTCCGGCATATCAACAATTGAAACGATTTAACGGAACTCTGCGCCGCGAGGTGCTCAATGCCGAATGGTTCACCACAACGAAGCAGGCTCAGATCGTCATCAACCAGTGGCTCAGACAGTACAATCACATCCGCCCAGAACAGGCCCTCAACATGCGCCCTCCTGTTCCAGAAACTCTAATCAGAAACGGCCCAGAACTTGGGGACTAGACAAGCACTGACTGTATCCATATCGAATACCTCTTCGGAGACAGGCTCGACGAGAAAGATCTCATCATCAATATCTGTCTCGGTTACGGCAGGATTCCGTCTGAATGTCTTTTGTTTAGTCATCTCCCGCATCCTTACTGGGCTCACGAAATCGCGTAGCAATTACCTGCGCCGCCTCCCGGCTATTGGAAAACCGTAACGTAAAACACGGAACGAGAGACGCCAACCTGTTCATAGAAGGCACTAATTTTGAAATATCCAGATGCGGCGCGTAAACTTGCGATAGGAGTGATTTCACGAGCGCTGGTCGCGACGCTTCTTCAAATGAAGTGCTGCCCGAATCCTGACGATCAAGATCGATCAGGGCGATGATCGGCGCTTCATCCCCAAACCCCGCCGCTTCCTGGTCCCCAAGACGGAGATAGGCCGCCTCATCATCCTGTAATTCCGAAAATGCCTCGATATATTCCGCAAACGCGGCACCGCAATCCAGCGGAAGTGGCAAGTGCATTTTCGGCATAAGCCCCAGGCACTGCCCAATGGGCAATGACTCATCATCCCAACGAATGGCGATACGGTCATCACCAAAGAACCGATACCCGGCACACGCCAACTGCAAAGCGGTTGTGCTTTTTCCAGAGAACGAGTTTCCGACCAGGACAACCAAGCCTCCACCGACCAATGCCGTAGAAGCGTGGAGACAAATTGTATCCGGCTGACGCGCTATGTATGCGCCTATCAAAGAGCCCGCAAAACCATTCGCCGCATTTAATCCGTCATCAAATGCAATATCATTGCCGCCCGGTCCCGTCAGCCGCACGATGAGCGAGCCGTCACCATTTTCTATAATGTCGATGTCATGCGTGAGTTCGGGCATAGCGCCCAGTCCGCGCATAGGCCAGCCGCCGAGAAACAGCGGCAGGTGTGCAAGAACAGCCTCTGCATTACGCACAAAAATCAGGTGGTTCTCAGGCCCAAACTGCCAGGACGAGGCGATAGAACGCCTATCCTTTTTCGGATGTTTCTCGGAGTCTGTCATAAATATCCGTCGCGTCAGGACGTTACGTCATTCGTTTCTGGTGGCGCCCGCTTCGCGAGGATGCGTTGCAGTGTCCGACGGTGCATTTTAAGTCTGCGGGCTGTTTCCGAAACATTCCGATCACATTGTTCGTAAACCCTCTGAATATGTTCCCAACGCACGCGGTCGGCGGACATGGGATTTTCCGGGGGGGGGGGTAAATCAGTCCCGCGCGCCAATAAAGCGGCCGCAATCTGATCTGCATCAGCAGGTTTGGCCAGATAATCAACGGCACCCGCTTTTACAGCCGCTACTGCCGTCGCGATATTGCCGTACCCTGTTAATATTACGATTCGGGAATCGGCATAGGCCTCGCGTATAATTGGAACGATATCGAGTCCACTTCCGTCTTCTAAACGCAAATCCAATACTGCAAAATTTGGGGCCTCTAATTTTGCAACCGCCATGCCTTCAGCTACGCTCTCAACGGCTGTTACCAAGAACCCCTGTCGTTCCATTGCCTTAGCCAATCGTTCTCGAAACGGTCTGTCGTCATCGACGATCAGCAACTTCTTTTCAGGGCCTTCGCCACCAGGGGCCTTATTTTCTTTTGTCACGTCATTCATTATCCAACCATTACACTGCCTGGACCTTCGATAACAGCACGCGGCCAGCGAATTTCAACAACGGCACCGCCTTCTTGACGGTTGCCAAACGAAAGCGCCGCTCCCGTTCGGGCGAGCAACGTTTGGGCGATAAAAATGCCAAGTCCCATGTGATCTTCCTGCGTCATACGGAGAGATATATAGGGCTCGCCAATTCGGTCCAATACAAAAGGCGAAAACCCTGGACCATCATCTGTAATCTTCACGCTGACCTCTTGAGACGACCAGCCGGTTATAATGGTCACTTCGGAATTTGCAAACTGCATCGCATTTTGTGCCAGTGAGCCAATACCGTAAATAATTTCCGGTGCGGACTGAATTCTCGGCTCCACGAGGTCGTCCTCCCCGGCCAGCGGGCTCGCGGTAAACACGACGGAAAGGGTTTCCGGCTGGTGTCGTATCGCCGCCGTCTCTACAACCGCACTGACGGGTACGGCGGAAAATGGGGCATCGTCCTCTTCCGGATTATGGGCAAGCTCGGCGAGGATATCGCGACACCGGTCAGTCTCAGCCCGCAAAAGTGCCACGTCTTCAGCGATGGGGCTATCAACAGGCAGATCACGCGATAACTCCCGACTAACAACAGCAATTGTGCCAAGAGGACTCCCCAATTCATGAGCAGCCGCAGCAGCAATTGTGCCCATAGCCGATAATCGTTGTTCACGCGCAAGCGCCTGTTGTGTCGCAAACAGGCCGTCCGATAATTCACGCGCCGCCTGGGCCACCCTCCAGGTATAAGCGGCAAAAAACAAAATGCCGATTGCCAAGGCTGTCCAAACGCCCAGCACATAGATGGTTGGCAATTCGGGCGGTGTCCCGCGCCACGGTAACGCCAGGTGTTTTACCGACAGCACAGTTATGGCAACCAAAGCCAGGACACATAAAATGATCGTACTTCTCAAAGACAGGACCGTTGCCGAAATCGCTACTGGCGCCAGCAGCAGGAAGGCAAAAGGATTGCCAAGCCCCCCGGTTAAAAACAGCAGGACCGCTAGCTGCGCGATATCAAATGCAAGATAACCTGCCGCCCCTTTTTCCGAGATTGGGCCCGAGCCCCCGCCAAACTGGGCAGCAAAATTAATGATCGCAGAGGCCATGACGGTCGCCATTGTTGGCACGATCGGCAAATCAAATCTTAGCCCGTAATGCACCACAAGAAGGGCCGCAACCTGTCCGGCGATCGCGACCCAGCGAATAAGGACCAAAGTCCGGAGCTGGACCCTGCTGGTTTCACCGATGGCAGGTATCGAAGCCATCTAGATTTCCTTCCATTACCGATAGGCCAAAACGGATAAATCTTTATAACGCAAATCTCTTCTCGTGAGGCGATGATCTTAATTTTTTCGGTGAACACTGGCGCAAGCCGACCACGACCATGATATAGAGGTGTTATGAACACGTTCGCGATCCGAACCGAAAATCTGACGAAGACATTTGAGAATGTAACTGCCGTCAACGACATTTCCATGGAGGTGAAGTCAGGGACGATCACCGCGTTGCTGGGCGGCAACGGCGCCGGCAAGACCACCACCATCGCAATGTTGCTTGGCCTCCTGCTTCCAACCAGCGGTAAAATAGAAATCCTCGGTGAGGATATGGTCAAATCGCGCCATCGCGTACTTGGCCGTATGAATTTCGGCTCGCCTTATGTCGATCTCCCCAAACGCCTTACGGTGAGAGAAAATCTCAGGGTTTTTACGGGTCTATATGGATTGCTGCATGCCAAGGCGCGCATTGATGAGTTATCTGCGGCGCTTGCTCTCGAAGAGTTTATTGATCGTCCGACAGGACAATTATCTTCGGGGCAGCGAACGCGTGTCGCCCTGGCTAAAGCCCTTATCAATGCACCCTCCCTGCTCTTGCTGGATGAGCCAACCGCCTCGCTAGACCCTGACACTGGTGATTGGATCAGATCCTATTTAGAAGAATATGCGCGGGAAACCGGCGCCACCATTCTATTGGCATCCCACAACATGAATGAAGTTAACCGGCTGTGTTCAGATGTATTGATGATGAAACAAGGTCAGGTTGTTGATCGCGGCACCCCTGCCGGTCTGGTCGAAAAGTATGGGCGTGAAACGCTGGAGCAGGTTTTTCTCGATATCGCCCGGCGGGACGACGCACTGCCGCAACAGAAAGCAGCGCAATGAAAGACTTTCATGCCGTACCGCAATATGCCGATCGACCCTTTGACCTGCGCCGGATCGGTGCCATGGGGCTTCGCTACCTTTATCTTCTCCGGAGCTCCTGGACACGCGTGATCGAGCTCGCTTACTGGCCGCTGATGCAGATGATTCTGTGGGGATTTATGACCCAGTTTCTGCTGACCTCGGATTCGCCAGTGATCAAGGCTGCCGGTATGTTGATCGCCGCCGTTTTGCTCTGGGACGTCATGTTCCGCAGTAATATTGGCGTCGCGGTTTCGTTTCTCGAGGAGATGTGGTCCCGCAATCTCGCGCAACTTTTCGCGAGCCCGTTACGCCCCTATGAATGGGCTCTTTCCTTACTATTCATTAGTCTGGTCCGGACCATCATAGGTGTCATTCCAGCAGCTTTGTTAGCCATTCCACTATACAGCTATTCCATTTTCGATATGGGTCTGCCGCTGATTGCTTTCTTCATGAATTTGATGATTTTTGGCAGTGCCGTAGGGCTCGCTGTCTCCGCAATGGTTCTCAGATATGGCATGGGGGCCGAGAGCCTCGCCTGGGTCGGTATATTTCTCGTTGCCCCCATTAGCGGCATTTATTATCCGATCGCTATTCTACCCGATTGGCTTGAGCCTATTGCCTGGGCTCTACCGTCAGCGCATGTGTTTGAAGGTATGCGGGCGGTACTGACCGACGGCGTTTTCCAAATGGATCTGTTCATAAACGCCCTTATGCTAAATGCCCTCTTTCTCACGGCAGGCTTCTCAATCTTCCTGTATGTATTCCGGGTCGCCCGGATAAAAGGGATGCTGCTGCAAATGGGAGAATAGGCGGCCTCTCAGAACACACCGAGATCAAGGCCCGCGACCATTGCGGCTCCCAGTTCCTCACATTGATCAACAAACTCCGGCTGCCACGCCCCTCGGCAAATCAGCGGGGCCTGAATTGCCCGCCAGCGTAACCCTGTTACGATCGTCTCGACGCCGCGCCTGGTTCCCGTCCCGTCCTGACCCGCCCGGATAAAGAGTCCATATGGGAGACCCTGCTTGTCTTCCAGGCAGGGGTAGTAAATGCGGTCAAAGAAATCCTTTAACGCTCCGCTCATATAGCCAAGGTTTTCCGTCGTTCCCAGGATAATGGCGTCGGCCAGCAAAACGTCCTGCGGCGTCGTCTCAAACGCGCCCTGCGCGATAATTTCAATCCGATTTTCGTTCACCGAGTTTGCGCCATCAAAGACGGCCCGCCGTAATGTCCGCGTATTCTCTGATGGCGTATGAGCAACGATGAGAAGCCGTTTTCCAGCCATTCCGTTTGGTTTCCTTGTCCTGATCGAAAAGATCAAACACGATCCGCTGCGGCACCGTCAATTAAGGTGATTGCTTCAAAAACACGATAGCAGCCGCCATCGCTGCCATAACAAGAAGGACAGACAAACCCAATAACCAGGAAGTCCGATGCGCATCCGCGCGCATCACGCGCGCACGCCCATCACCGATCCAATCACGGGGTACTATTTTTTCGCCAAATTCCTGGGGGCCGCCAAGGGCTATTCCGAATGCCCCGGCAACGGCGCCCTCGCCGCGGAAATCACTGCGGATGGCTCGGGTGCCTAAATCCTGCAACCAACCGGAAAATGTTTTGATAGGGTTGGCGTGGGGAATGAAAATCGCCCCGATGAATAATATCGGGCCAGCAATTATGGCAGCGGGCATACAAAGGATGTCATCGAGACGCCGGGCCGCAAATCCAAAATCGAGATGTTGTGACGAGCTACGACCAATGACATCAGAAATGGCGCCAACCACGCGATATAGGATTACGGCAGGTAACCCCAACAGGAGGTACCAGAAAATTAGCCCGAAAAGTCCCTCTACCAGGCGTGCCGAACTACCGCCAATCGCTGCACGCGCAATCCCGTAACCATCCATATTGTCAGTATCGAAGCGCACCAGAATATTCGAAATGCGGGAGGCTCTCTCATTGTAGGCGCCTCGCAGCGCTCGACTAACACTCCGCAATCTGGCGATCGGGCGGCTACTGCCAATTAAGAACAGAAGAACACAGACATCAATCAATGCGCTATAGGCACTTTGCCTGGCATGCTCACTCAGGGCGACCGCGCCAATCCAAACTGGCAGGACAATGATCAAGAGCACAAAAGCACCACGAAAACGACGCGCATTTCTGCCGCGGTTCTTCCGGTTTAGGCGTTCATCAAACCAACCCGCAATACCCCGAATGACCCTAAGCGGTAGGGCGAAGACATGCTTTAATCCAGGTAAAAACCCCAAGACTGCATCAAGAAAAACAACAGCCAGCAGAACAATAAAGGGAAGGGGGGCGTCCATATATTAAATCGTCCTGCTGGGCCGTCTATTCCCGAACACCAGCGGCTCGTAAAAGCTTGACGGTCTGCTGCTTGCGATTCCACTCGGCCCACATAAGGGCTGTCCTTCCAGTATAGTCGCGTCGCGTCGCGTCGGCTTTATGCTCCAGGAGCATACGGACGATTTCATTCCGCCCCTGACTGGCGGCAATCATGATCGGAGTAATACCGCGGCGATTTTCAGCATTTAAATCAACGCGTCGGGCAAGCAGCGCTTCAACCGCATCAATATGTCCCCGTTCAGCCGCATAATATAACGCCGTATTTCCGAGCTTATCCTTATGATTCAACGAGACCGGAACTTCGGCGAGATAGTCAACGATATCGGCATTGCCAAATATTCCGGCATAGATCACCGGCGTCCGTCCATCGAAGTCCTCAATCTCAGGACGTTCGCCCCGAGCAATCGCTTGTTTGACAGCATCCAAATGGCCAGCCTTGATTGCAGAAAATACTGGATTGTCGCCAAAAAGTTGAATTTCGGCAAGTGCAGACTCGGCAGTACACACCATTAGAAGTTTTAATAAAAAGACGAGGCGAAGGAACTTCATTGTGGAAACAGTATAGTTAAGATGATTCATAAGTAACTCAAAATTTAGTTTAAATCCCGGTTTGTAATATTGACTAATAGTTTACTGGCGAATTGGTCCTGCAGCCGCTATATCATCGAAACATATTATCCATAGAGACAGTTTATGAATCTCTCTGCCTTCCGAACAGCCTCCCTCGTGGCAATTGCGGTCCTTGCCGCTGTTCTCATTTCCTGGCAATTCGGTTTGTTTTCCCCTGATGGTAGACGCGCTGGTTCAAGCGGCATCGCAAAGATTGGCGGCCCCTTTGAATTGACCGACCACGATGGAAGACTGCGCAACAGCGCAGAGTTTCAAGGTCGGTTTATGTTGATCTATTTCGGCTACAGCTATTGCCCTGATGTCTGTCCGACTGCGCTGCAGATCATGAGTACCGCTCTGCAATCTTTGGGTGATCGCGCAAAGGCTGTCCAGCCAATTTTCATTACGGTCGACCCGACGCGCGACACACCTGCGCATCTAAAAGAATATGTGAAGAACTTTTATCCCGGCATGATTGGGCTAACCGGTGACGAAAAATTGATTAAGGCCGCCGCCAAAAACTATCGCATCTACTATGCCAAAGCCCCACAGGATAAATCCAAGCCCGATGCAGATGATTATCTGATGGATCATTCCTCTATCGTGTTTTTAATGGATCGAAAGGGCCGTTACGTTACGCATTTCTCGCATCAGACAAATGCCGAAGCGATGGCCAAAATGATCGCCAAACAGCTCTAACGACCAATGGAAAGCGACAGCACGCTACCGTTCTGGAAGCGGAAAACCTTATCAGAGATGACACGCCCGGAATGGGAATCTCTCTGCGATGGCTGTGCCCGCTGTTGTCTGCTCAAACTTGAAGATATCGATACCGGCGAAATTGCCTATACCGATATTGCCTGCAAGCTTTTAGATCAGGGAGCCTGCCGTTGTTCCGATTATAGAAATAGGCAGCAGAGCGTCCCGGACTGTGTTGTCCTGGAACCCAGAAATATTGCGGATCTCTGCTGGATGCCGTCAAGCTGCGCCTATCGCCTGATAGCAGAAGGAAAAGATCTCGCCTGGTGGCACCCGCTTGTGTCAGGAGACCCCCAAACGGTCCATGACGCTGGGATTTCGGTGCGGGGAAGAGTGGTTCCGGAACAGCGCGGTGACGACCCTAAAGACCGCATCGTCACCTGGCCGGAGTAGGCTCCGACGTTTCTAGCTTTTGCTGTTACGCGCATTGACGAGGGCAACACCGCCCAGAATCAACGCAATTGCCATCCAGATATACAGGCTGTGCTGCTCGCCGAGGAGCACAATGCCAAAAAACACCCCAAAGACGACGGACAAAAAGCTCGACTGGCTCATATAGGTTGGGCCCGCAATTCGAATAAGTTCGAAAACACCATAGAAGTTGAATCCAGCGAGGACAAAATGAAGCATCATCGTTAATTCACCATCGGTGAATGGCGGCGCCAAAATGTGAAACTCTCCAATAGCCAACGAAATTGGCAACGCCATTGCCGCCGCGGCCAAGAGTGTCCCGGTCGCGAGTTGCAGGGAATCGATGTCTGGTGGACGGTTTGAGTCTGACAGAAATACGTATGCCAGACCGTGCATCAACGGTGTCCCAAACCCGATAAGCACCCAGATCGTCAGAGAGGGATCAGGCAACGATGCTTTAGGAACTACAATGATCAAGACCCCGACGAAGCCGAGAAATATACCCAGCAACCTTAGCAAAGCAGGCTTTTCAACGCGTGCGATAAGGCTGACCAAATGTGTAAAGATCGGTGTAAAGGCCATGATCACCGCCATAACACCTACCGGCAACTTACCCTGCGCTGCGTATAGGATGACATTGGCAAAGGTAAAACGCAGCGCTGCCGCCCGGAAATAATATTGGAGATGGCGTTTTGACATTGGCGGGCGACTTCCGCGCAACAGTCCAATGATCAGCACCACCAGGCCAGAACCCAAACAGAACCAGAAGACGTAGGCGGTGGGATGAATTCCGCTCGTTACCGTGTTCTTGATCAGAATAAAAAAGAAACCCCACAAACCACCGATCATAAGCAGAAGGGCTATAGGTAATAATTTATTCGGGGGTGAGCTCGCGTTCATCGAGCCTCCTATAAAGCAAACGCGTCTGGAACGATAGCGGTTCGGACGTCGTTAATTCTCAAAGTTCGGAGGGTTAAGTGTTTAGGGCAGGGGCAGCTGGCGAACAGGCGTGCCTTTCAAAGCATCCTGCATAAAGCCTTTCCACAATATGGCTGGCAGCGATCCGCCGGAAACTTTTTTCATCGGCTTAGAATTATCATTCCCAAGCCATACGCCCGTAACCAGCTCGGCGGTAAACCCGACAAACCATGCATCGCGGAAGCCCTGACTGGTCCCGGTTTTCCCCGCTACGGGACGACCCAACTGCGCCCTGCGTCCGGTGCCCGATGTCACCACTTCGCGCAACATTTCCTGCATACCTTTTACCGTCTCGGCACGGACGAGAGGGCCAGCCCCGACAGAACTCCGCCGGTATAAAAGTTTATTGCTGCCATCTCGGATTTCGATAATCCCGTATGGCCAGGCCGGGAAACCACGATTGGCAAAAACAGCATAAGCCGCTGTCATATCCAGTAGATTCGCTTCACCAGCGCCAAGGGCAATTGACGGATGCTCTTTAAGTTTAGACGTAATGCCAAGCCGTTCCGCCGCTTTGACGACCTCTTGTCGGCCTACTTTCTCCGACACCCTAACCGCGGCAGTATTCACTGATTTTGCCATCGCCTCACGCAGCGTGATGCGACCAAGATATCGTCCCGAGTAATTGCGAGGCCGCCAGCCTTTTATAGAGATAGGGCCGTCGACAACCATATCATCAGGTCGCATCCCGGCTTCCAGTGCCGCAAGATACACGAACAGCTTAAAAGCAGACCCCGGTTGCCGAAGCGCCTGGGTGGCGCGGTTGAACTGGCTGGTACCGTAGCGGCGCCCACCGACCATGGCGCGGATTGCACCGGCCGGGGTCAACGATACCAGGGCCGCTTGACCGACCTGCCGCCGCGACCCGGATTTTTCAAGCATGCTCGTGACGTGGTTCTCTGCAAGTTTTTGCAAACGCGGCATCAGAGTTGATTTGATCACGAGATCACGATCCGTGCGCCCGACAAAGCCGGCCGCCCGGTCAAGGAGCCAGTCCGCAAAATAGCGCGCACCGCT
>CALIBP010000017.1 GCA_938048165.1 uncultured Alphaproteobacteria bacterium
AGATTAAAGTCGGTTACCTTGATGGTTGAGCCTGTGGAGTAAAGTCTTCCTTCGCACCCGGAACACTATATTCATACGGGTCGCGGTAAACCTTGATCTCCTTGGTGAAATTGCCGTGTGGTGGAGGAGTCGGTGTTTCCCACTCCAGCGTGGTCGCCTGCCATGGGTTGTCGGACTCGACTTTCTTGCCGTATTTCACGCTCCAGAACAGGTTAAAAATGAATGGAATCTGGGCCAGGAGCATCGCCCAAGCCGCAGCGGATATGGAGACATTCAACCCCATGATCGTGTCGCTGAGCGCACCGCCAGCGTCGGCGTTGTCCGGGTTGGACAGCGCATAAGTCGCGCCACCGTCCGACATGCGTCGACTCATACCGGCCATGCCCTGTGCAAACATCGGCATGAAAATCAGGTTCATGAAAATGAGCGACGACCAAAAGTGTACCCTGCCCCAGAACTCGCTCATTATTCGACCAGTCATTTTCGGGTACCAATAATAGACACCGGCAAAAATTGCGAAAATGGTTCCCGGCGCCACCACGTAGTGGAAGTGAGCGATCACGTAGTAGCTGTCATGCAGCGCGACATCACTAAAGTTAAAGCCAAGAGGAAGACCAGTTAAACCTCCTATCCCAAACATCGGCAACCAAGCCAAAGCAAAAAGCATTGGGGTATTGAAACGGATCGATCCACCCCAAAGTGATATAAATAAGCATGTCAAAATAATCACCGACGGAATTGAGATTAGAAGGGTGGTCGTCTGAAAGAATGCACTGATCACAGTACCCATACCAGTCATATACATATGGTGTGCCCAGACTATGAACGCCAGGAAGCCCAGCACGACCACCGCGCCAACCAGATACTTATATCCCCAGATCGGCTTGCGAGTATTATTTGAAATTACTTCAGCAACAATGCCCATCCCCGGCAAAACGAGAACGTACACCTCCGGATGCGCCAGGAACCAAAACAAATGCTGCCAAAGCAGTGGGCTACCCCCACCGCTGACATCAACATCCGCGCCATTGACGACCAGACCGGTCGGCAGAAAGAAACTCGTCTCGAGCACACGATCCATCAACTGCAGAATGCCGGCCGCTTCCAGCGGTGGGAACGCGAGCAGCAGCAGAAACGCCGTGATGAACTGTGCCCAAACGAAGAAAGGAAGGCGCATCCAAGTAAGTCCTGGTGCACGCAGATTGATGATAGTCACAAGAAAGTTCACAGCCCCTAATAATGATGAGGTAATAAGTAAAATCATTCCAATCAACCAGTAAGTCTGACCATCGGTCTGGATAATGGTCGCCAGTGGGGAGTAGGACGTCCAGCCGGCCTGCGCGGCACCACCCGGGATAAAGAAGCTCACCGTCATCACCACGCACCCGATGAAGAAAGACCAGAAACTGGCCATGTTCACACGAGGGAAGGCCATGTCCACCGCGCCAATCTGCAACGGCACCACGTAGTTGCCAAACGCCGCGAACGCCGCCGGCACGATGCCCATGAAAACCATGATCGTCCCGTGCATCGCACCAAACACATTGTAAAGCTGTGCACTCATGACGCCGCCCGGCGCCACGCCACTCCCTAATAGTGCTTCGAGCATCGGCCCCACGAATGGAATCGGTGCCCCCTCGTAGGCCATAGACCACCGCATCATTGCAATTAAGCAAAAACCAAAGAACAAAAACGCCAATCCGGTAAATCCATACTGGATGCCGATGATCTTGTGGTCAGTGGAGAAAATGTAGGTGCGCCAAAAACCCTGATCGTGGTGATCATGATGCTCGTCATGATGCACCCCCGCAGCTTCAGCCGTTTTGGTCGCCTCGGTTGTTGCGCTCATTATCTAAACGTTTCTCAAAAACAGTCTTTTTCTTGTCAGCCTGCACCGCCGCAAAAGCGGCACAAACTATCGGCTCGGCCGCCCTGATGTCAATCGCAGGGTGGACGAATCCGGCTAAACCCCCAACTTATCCACCACCATCAACCCCAGCAGCAGCGGAAGGTAGATGATTGAGGCAAAAAACAAACGCCGGGCACTTTGCCGGCTCAAATCCCTTGAAAAACTGACCGCCGCCGCCAGAAACAACAGCCCCAGCAACACGGCACCCACTAAATACGCCGTACCGACCAGTTTCATCGTGAACGGCATAAGACTGGCGATCATCAGGAAAACCGTGTGGCTGATCGCCTGTCGGCCGGTCCTCACACCGTCCTCGTCGACGTTTGGCAGCATGACGAAGCCGGCCTTGGCGTAATCCTCCCGGTACAGCCAGGCAATCGCCATGAAATGCGGCACTTGCCAAAAAAACAAAATCCCAAACAGCGTCCAGCCAAGCGGATCCACCTGCCCGCGCGCAGCCGCCCACCCCATCAACGGCGGCAGCGCGCCGGGGATCGCCCCGATGATCGTGTTCCACTCAGACTTCCGTTTTAGCGGCGTGTAAACAAATAGATATGTCACCAGCGTGACGGCTCCCAACACGGCAACCAACAGATTCACCCAAGCCGAGAGTGACAACAGGCCAAGCACCGAAAATGCCCCGCCGAGAAGCAACGCCGCCTCCGCACCAATCGCCCCGCTCGGCAGCGGTCGATCCAACGTGCGGTTCATCCGTGCGTCATACTCCCTCTCGAGATACTGGTTCAGGATCGCGGCTCCGGCAGCCAACAGCCCGGTGCCCAGCAATGTCATTCCCAGCTTGGCCAAGTTTTGGGCCAAGCCACCGGTTTCATTAGTCAACGCCGCGTAAAAACCAACCAAGGTGGTGATCAGCACCAACGCCGTCAGCCGCAGCTTCACCAACTCAGAAAATATCTCCCAAGCGGAAGCCTTCGTCTTCGCACTGTTTTCAGCCTGTTGAATGGATTTGCCCATCGAAATCTATACCGCAAATGCCGCCCGATCTGT
>CALIBP010000018.1 GCA_938048165.1 uncultured Alphaproteobacteria bacterium
GGCCCTCGTCCTTCCATCAAATTTGCAGCCACAATAGCGAACTGCACCTTTCCAGATCATTGCGTGTCGTCATACTATACGCCAGTTCACAGGTATGGCGCGATGGCACTTTCAAGCAAAGATGTAATGGAACGAACCGGCCCGCAGGCACCTCAGGCGGATATCCGACATGATTGGACGCTTGCCGAGGCGGAAGACTTATTTTCAAGTCCTTTCAATGACTTACTGTTTAGAGCGCAAACCCTGCACCGGCAATATTTCGCGCCAAACGAAGTCCAGATCAGCACGCTGCTCTCGATCAAGACCGGTGGCTGCCCTGAAGATTGTGCCTATTGTCCGCAAAGTGCGCATTACGATACCAGCACCGACCGTGATGCCTTAATGGATATCGATTCGGTTTTGGCGGCGGCGCGCGAAGCAAAACGCGGCGGCGCCACGCGATTCTGCATGGGTGCCGCCTGGCGCAGCCCAACCGATCGTGATCTCGATGCCGTCTGCAAGATGGTCGAAGGTGTCAAAGACCTTGGGCTGGAAAGCTGCGTCACGCTCGGCATGCTGCGCGAAGAACAAGCCAAACGACTCAGCGAGTCCGGGCTCGATTACTACAACCATAATGTCGACACCTCGGAAGAATATTACAGCGAGATCATCACCACCCGGACCTATGAAGACCGGCTCAACACGCTCGGTAATGTTCGAGACGCTGGCATCAATGTCTGTAGCGGCGGCATTGTTGGAATGGGCGAAACACCCAAAGACCGGGCCGGCATGCTGACGACCCTCGCGACCCTGCCAGAACACCCTCAAAGTGTGCCAATCAATATGCTGGTCGCTGTCGAAGGTACGCCACTGTCCGACGTGCCCGCGATTGATGCCATTGAGTTCGCCCGCACCATCGCCGTTGCCCGGATCATGATGCCGGCATCTGTTGTGCGGCTGTCAGCTGGCCGCAATGACATGACCGACGAAGCGCAGGCTTTGTGTTTTGCCGCTGGAGCCAATTCGATCTTCTATGGCGATGTGTTGCTGACCACCGACAACCCCGAACGTGAAGCAGATATGGCCCTGTTTGACCGGCTCGGTCTCAAGCCCGCAGCCCCAACCACCTAATCCAGGGACATGACCGAGCCCGCACACCCTGTTGATCCCAGACTAAAATATCTCTGGCGGCCCTACACCCAGATGCAGACCGAGGCGCCGCCGTTAAAGGCTGTTGAGACTTGTGGCGCGCAAATCAAGCTGGAGGACGGTCGCTGGTTGATCGATGGCATTTCGTCCTGGTGGACCGCCTGTCATGGTTATAACCATGAGGCGATTATCGAAGCGATGCAAAAGCAGCTCGACGACATGCCACATGTGATGTTTGGCGGCCTCACCCATGAACCCGCTTTACAACTCGCCTGGCGCCTGTCCCGTATTCTGCCGGGCTCGGGAACGGACAACGCGCTGGAACATATTTTCTTTGCCGACTCAGGTTCAGTTGCAGTCGAGGTCGCCCTCAAGATGGCCGTTCAGTACTGGCATAATAAAGGGGCACCGACCCGTACCCGCTTTGTCGCCTTTCAGAATGCCTATCACGGCGACACAACCGGTGCGATGTCGGTCTGCGATCCCGAAGAAGGCATGCATGCCTTATTTAAAGGCGCGATCCCTGAGCAGATCATCGTCGAGCTTCCCGAAACGGTCGACCAGATGGCGGCCTTTGAACATATGCTTATGGGCGGACAACGAGAGATCGCGGGGGTCATTCTCGAGCCGCTGGTACAGGGTGCTGGCGGGATGAGATTTCATTCTCCGGAAACGCTCGCCGCCATTGTTGAATGCTGCAAGCGACATCACGTTCTTTTCATTGCGGATGAGATCGCCACCGGTTTTGGCCGTACCGGCACAATGTTTGCCTGCGAACAGGCTGATGTCGTTCCGGACATTATATGTATCGGCAAGGCGCTGACCGGCGGCGCGATTGGCATGGCGGCAACCGCAGCGAATGAAAAAGTTTTCTCGGCATTTTTGTCTGACGATCAGACAGCGTCCTTTATGCATGGGCCAACCTATATGGCGAACCCGTTAGCAGCCGCCGCGGCCAATGCATCGCTTGATCTGTTTGAAGATGGTGAACGGCTGGAACAGGTCGTACGGATCGAAGAGGCCTTACGCGATCAACTCGAACCCTGCCGGAATATTCCGGGTATAGAAGATGTTCGGGTTAAGGGCGCCATCGGGGTCGTACAGATGACAGAACCGCGCAACATAAACTGGCTGCGGCAGCGCTTTTCGCAAATGAACGTCTGGGTCAGACCGTTCGGCGATGTCGTCTATCTCATGCCGCCCTTTATCATTGGCGCACACGAATTGACGGCCCTAACCGGGGCCGTCGTCAATGTCATGAATGAGTGGTCAAAGAGAACCGGGTAACCCCGGAAAAGAATCGGCCTAGAAACCTTCGATCTGCATCCGCTTGCGGTCGAGCTTGCGGGTGCGGCGAACAGCTTCAGCCTTCTTCCGAACACGGCGTTCAGAAGGCTTCTCGTAAGAGCGGTTGCGCTTCATTTCGCGCCAGATGCCCTCACGTTGCATCTTTTTCTTCAGCGCTTTAAGAGCGCCGTCGACATTATTATCACGAACAAATACTTGCACGGTTTGTGGTATCTCCTTCCGACAAATAAGCCCCGCGAACACAAAACAGCCGCAAGGGCCCGCTTACCTACCAAAAACCCGTCAGGAAAGAAACACCTAAAACAAGATTCTTGCAGGAAGCGTTTTAGGCCGTTTCCGGTACTTTTGCCTTTTTAAGCGCGGCTTTCTGGGTTCCTGCCAGTTTTTTGACGTCAAATTCCTCAATAAGGTCGTTAAACAGCCGGTGCCAGTTCACTTCCGCCGCCAAATGGGTAAAAACCGACCCCAGACCAATGGCCGCCCGATCCATCAATACAAACTCACGCGGTGGCTTAACCCCGCCCAGCCGGTGCAGCTCGCGATGGACCTCGGCAGCAACCTTCGCACCATACATAGTGCCATCTGTTTCCTGAATTATTCGTTTCTTGTCCTCCAGCAGCGGCGCATAGATAAATGCCGCCCACATATTGAGGACCTCAATGACTTCTTTACTGAGCCCCTTAAAACCCCAGGTCTCATATGCATGGACTGCCAGAGCAGCATCATTATTAAGCAGCGAATTATAGAGATCGAGGACACCCTGAACAAAACTCGGGCCAAAAACCCGGATACAGCCAAAGTCGAGCAGGTTGATCGAGCCATCGGGCCGAACTGAATAATTACCAAGATGCGGATCACCATGAATGACACCATAGTGATAGAACGGCACATACCAGGCCCGAAACAGGTTTTGCGCGACCTGATCGCGCTTCTTTTGTGCCGCGTCTTTAACGGTCAGGAGATTTTTCCCTTCCAGCCAGCTCATACTCAACAATCGATCCGTCGAAAGCGCCGGAAACGGTTCTGGGACATGCACATTCTTTTCATCGGCGAGCATGTTGCCATAAAGCGTCATGTGCGCCGCTTCACGAGTATAATCAAGTTCTTCACGCAGTCGGGCCGCAACCTCGTTATGGATTTCGCCTGGATCAACGGCTTTGTCATAACGCCGATAGACCGCAAAAATTATCTTGAGCTGCCGAAGGTCAGCTTCGACCGCAGACTGCATATCGGGATATTGCAACTTGCAGGCCAGCGGCTCACCCTTTTTGGTCATGGCGCGATGCACTTGCCCGAGCGAGGCCGCCGCGGCGGCATCATGTTCAAATTCCTTGAATTTCGTTTGCCAGTCTGGCCCGAGCTCTGCCGCCATCCGGCGTTTAACAAACAGCCAGCCCATCGCCGGCGCGTTATTCTGCAGATGCGCCAGCTCCTCAACATATTCCGGCGGCAGCATGTCAGGTACCGTCGACATGATCTGCGCCACTTTCATCAAGGGGCCTTTCAGACCGCCCAGTGCGTCTCGCAAATCACGCGCATGTGCGTCCTTGTCCAAGGTCTTGCCGAGATACTTTGCGCCAGCCAGCCGCGCTGCCAGCCCGCCAACCGCGCCACCGACCCGGGCGTAGCGCTTTACCCGGCCACCCAGCGTGTTGCGTTCAGAGGCGTCATCAGCGGCCATCGGTTCAGCCCAGTGCTTCCAGCTCGTCGATCAATCCCGATACGACGCCGAGCCCTTTTGACCAGAACTTGGGATCAGACGCATTCAATCCAAACGGTGCGAGTAACTCTTTGTGATGCAAGGTGCCACCAGCGCGCAGCATATCGAGATAGCGTTCAGCAAATCCTTCATTGGCGTTTTCGTAGACCGCGTAAAGCGAGTTCACCAGGCAATCACCAAACGCATAGGCATAGACATAAAACGGCGAGTGGATAAAATGCGGAATGTAGGTCCAGAAATATTTGTACTCAGGGTGAAGTCGAATTGCCGGACCAAGACTTTCCGCCTGAATATCCATCCAGATATCGCAAATACGATCAGCGGACAGCTCTCCTTCGCGACGCTCTGTATGAACCTGTGACTCAAATTCATAGAAAGCGATCTGCCGCACCACCGTGTTGAGCATATCCTCAACCTTGCCCGCCAGCATCGCCTTGCGCCGCGCGGGATTCTTCTCTGCTGCCAATAAAGACCGGAAGGTCAGCATTTCGCCAAACACCGAGGCAGTCTCCGCCAGGGTCAGTGGTGTGTCGCATTTTAAATGTCCCTGCGGTCCAGCCAGCACCTGATGACAGCCATGGCCAAGCTCGTGCGCCAGCGTCATGACATCGCGAGGACGGCCCATATAGTTGACCAATAGATAGGGATGCGCCGAAGGCACCGTGGGATGGGCAAAAGCACCACCCGCCTTGCCCGGTCTATGCGCGGCATCGATCCATGGCTTGTCAAAAAACTGATTGCCGACTTTGGCAAGTTCAGGCGAGAACTGGCCATAGGCATCCAACACCAAAGATTTCGCGGTGTCCCACGGGATTTCCTTGCCACCGGCAGCTGGCAGTGGAGCGTTGCGGTCCCAGTAATCGAGCTTACGCTTGCCGAACCAGCGCGCCTTCAACTTGTAATAGCGATGCGACAGATCGGGATAGGATTTCCGGACGGCCGCCGACAAGGCGTCGACAACCACTTCTTCGACATGGTTGGCGAGATTGCGCGAAGATTGCGGCCGCGCATAGCTGCGCCAGCGATCATCGATTTCCTTATCCTTGGCCAGCGTGTTGGTGATCAGGCTAAACAGCTGAATGTGCTCACCAAACGTCTTGCCCAACGCTTTGGCAGCCTTTTTGCGCACCTCTCCGTTATTATCAGACAGGCTGTGCAGGACTTCCTCGGTTGTCTTTTGCCTGCCATCCATATCGATTCGCATGCGCGCTATGGTCTCATCAAACAGTCGGTTCCACGCGGCACGGCCCGCGACATGCTTGTCATGCAAAAGCCTTTCGGTTTCTTCATCGAGTTGATGCGGGCGAAAGACCCGGACATCGCGGATCCACGACGCATAGTGAGCCAACGGCGGAGCCTTGAGTTTCTTCTTGAGCGCTGCATCGCTGAGCTGATTGATCTCCAGCGCAAAGAACACAAGATGCGCCGCAATATCGGTCACTGCTTCCTGCATCGTCTGATAGAACCGGCCGATCTCGGGGTCGGCGACATCAGCTGCATGGACTAGCTGCGCATAGCTCATAATTTTCGACAGAGTCTCGTCAATCTTTTCATAGGATTTTACCGCAGCGCCCAATGCATTCCCCGACAGCTTGCCGATCTTGCCAAAATATTTTTTGTGAAAGTCCGCAGAGTCCTTTTTGGCCTTCGCCAAATCTTTCTTGAGCACCGCACTATTGGGGCCGGGATAGAGATCTTTAAGATCCCAGGTCGGAAGGTGTTGTTTCTTTTGTCGTGCAGCTGTCATTGGGTACTCCTTGTTTCCTCTAAAGATATAAGACGTGCGTTAACGGAAACCAACCGATGAATGAGAAAGCCGATTATTGATTGGCGATTGCCGCCAGCAGATTTCGAACTCGGAGCGTCAGCCGCATGAACAGGTGACCGTTACCCTTGTTGCGAATCGTCGCCTCTGCGATTCATATTGTAAAGCTTTGGACCTTATAAATTCTCTGCTTTAACAAGCCTCTCGGGGGGTAAGGAAAGACGAGCGATGGTGCCTTCACCCTCTTTGCTTTCATACGCCAAGTCATCGCCATGCAGGCGTGCCATAGCGCGAGCGATCGGAACACCGAGACCGGTGCCACCACGAGTCCGCGCCAGGCTTCCTTCTATTTGCTGAAACGGGTCGAAAATTCGCCGTAAATCTTCTTCCGATATGCCTGGTCCGTTATCGGCGACTGAAACCAAAAGAGTTCCTGCTTCATCCACACCAAACGAGACATCAACTTCATCCTCGGCTGACGAGAACTTAATCGCATTCGACAAAAGATTAGTGATAATTTGAACAATCCGGCTTTCATCGACCAGTAAACACGGTGCGTCCTTGCCAATTCGATTAACGACCAAAACATTGGCCGCCTCAACCTGTTGCCCGACATGATCAATAGCTTATTTCGAAATTTTCTCCAGTAAAACCAGCGTTTCGCTGATCTGCATAGTTCCCGATTCTACTTTAACCGTATCAAGAACGTCATCGATGACTGAGAGCAAATGCTCACCGCTATTGTGAATATCCCCTACGTATTCCTGAACTTTATCAGCCGTCTGAAATGCTGCCCCTCCGTTCAAAAGCAAGTAAGAGAACCCTATAATTGCATTTAAAGGCGTACGTAACTCATGGCTCATTACTGCGAGAAAAGTCGATTTCGCCCTATTGGCTTCATCCACTTTTAACCTGCCGAGTTCGGCATCACGGAGCAACCGGAGAGCACTCGTCATATCGCCGATTTCACCCAATAGTGATTCCGGCAATTTTGTATCAAGGTTCCCAGCCGTCATTTCCCGAATGGAATCCTGAATATGGCTCAACGGCGTTGTGATCGACCTAATCAAGTAAATCGTAAAGACGAAACCGATTATCGAAAACAGAGCAACAACGATATAAGCCAAATACTCAGCCCGGCTGGCCCCCTGAATAGTTTGATTGCGTGCCAAGACCGCCTGTTGCTTCAGAGAGGACACCAACTTGTGAAATTCGGCTTCAACAAGCGCGGCATGTACACGCGTCTGCGCCATCGAAGAATTTCCCAGGACACGCTGATCCTTAGAGTAGGACTCCACCGCCCTCTTGGCGATCTTGACCATCAGGTTAGTTTTCGTCCGAATAGTAGAGATGGTTGCGCTGTCGACACCCGGTAAAGATTTGATGGATTTATCAAATCTTAAATAGGCGGCGTCAGCGTTCCTCTCTGATTGCATCAAGAGGCTCACAGATAATTCCGTCAGCCAATATCTGAGATTATAGAATACAGAGCGCGCTTCGTTGGCCTGATCCAAGGCGTTAAAGAATCGCGTTTCCTGCTCGACAGCTTTCACACCAGTCGACAATGCTTGAACGAGAAAGACCGACACACCAAGCAGGCACGTCGAAAAGACGAAACACAGCGCAAAAAGATATTTTCGAATTG
>CALIBP010000019.1 GCA_938048165.1 uncultured Alphaproteobacteria bacterium
ATTACTGACATGAGGACGCGATCATGAGTTTTATGAAACGTTCCTCGAAAATGTTGTTGTTGAGCGAGTTGATCTCGGGCATGGCGCTAACGTTCCGCTACATGTTTAAACCGAAAGTCACTGTGAATTATCCTTTTGAAAAGGGACCTCTTAGTCCCCGTTTTCGTGGTGAACACGCATTGCGCCGTTATCCTAACGGAGAAGAACGCTGTATTGCCTGCAAACTTTGTGAAGCGGTGTGTCCCGCACAGGCAATCACCATTGAGGCCGAACCCCGCGCTGACGGCAGCCGTCGTACGACGCGGTACGATATCGACATGACGAAGTGCATTTATTGCGGTTTCTGTGAGGAAGCCTGTCCAGTTGATGCCATCGTTGAGGGGCCAAACTTCGAATTCGCGACGGAAACGCGGGAAGAGCTGCTCTACAACAAGGATAAATTGCTGGCGAATGGCGATCGCTGGGAAACAGAATTGGCGGGTCGGCTTAATGCCGATGCCCCATACAGATAAGCAGAGTTTGACGGAACAGTGATGTTTGTCGGGTTACATAAATTGGGGCAGGGCGTTTCATGATAATTCAGGCGTTGAGCTTTTATCTATTTGCCTTTGTGGCTATCGCCGCTGCGGTGATGGTGATCTCTGCGCGCAATCCCGTGCATTCGGTCCTGTTCTTGATTCTCGCCTTTTTTAATGCGGCCGGATTGTTTGTTCTTATCGGCGCCGAGTTCATCGCGATGATCTTGGTTGTGGTTTATGTCGGCGCCGTAGCAGTGCTGTTCTTGTTCGTCGTTATGATGCTGGATATTAGTTTCTCCGAGCTTCGCCAGGGTTTTCTTCAATATCTGCCTATTGGTGGTCTGGTTGGAATCGTGCTGCTAGCGGAATTGCTTATGATTGGCGGAAGCTGGGTTATTGCTCCCGTTGCCGAAGGCGGGAGAGGCTTTCCGGTGCCGCCGGTCAATCAGGTCACGAATACCCATGCCATCGGGAAAATCCTCTACACCGATTACATTTACCTGTTCCAGGGAGCAGGGATGGTTCTTCTCGTGGCGATGATTGGCGCCATCGTTCTTACGCTTAGGTCGCGTCCGGGCGTTCGAAAGCAGAAAATTTCTGATCAGATCAATCGCCGGCCTGAAGACGCGATTGAAATCAAAAAAGTTCAGTCGGGGAGCGCGATCTGACGATGTTGGAAATTGGTCTTTCACATTATTTGTCTGTTGCTGCAATTCTTTTCACGCTGGGCATCTTTGGAATTTTTCTCAATCGAAAGAATGTGATCATTATTTTGATGTCAGTGGAGCTTATTTTACTGGCAGTGAACATTAATTTGGTTGCCTTCTCTGTCCACCTCCAGGATTTGACGGGGCAAATATTTGCCATGCTTGTCCTTACAGTTGCGGCAGCAGAAGCCGCCATCGGATTGGCCATCATTGTGGTCTATTTCCGAAATCGCGGCACGATCGCAGTCGAAGATATCAATCTGATGAAGGGCTAATGGCGTGATTTACGTACTCGCGATATTCCTGCCATTGGTTGGCGCCACAATTGCCGGCCTATTTGGTCCTTGGTTAAAAGACAAAGGCGCACAGATCGTCACATGTGGCGGGATGTTACTGTCCGCCATATTTTCGCTGATCATCCTCAATGAAGTGGCTGTAAACCATCAACCACAAACAATTCAAATATTTAGCTGGATTATTTCAGGTGGTTTCGAGGTCGATTGGGCGCTGCGTTTTGATACGTTGACGGCCGTTATGATGGTTGTTGTGACAGTCGTATCCTGCGCCGTACATTTTTACTCAATTGGCTATATGCACCACGACCCATCGGTGCCCCGCTTTTTTGCCTATTTGAGCCTGTTTACCTTCTTCATGTTGATGTTGGTGACATCGGATAACTTCCTGCAGCTGTTCTTCGGTTGGGAGGGCGTTGGACTGGCGTCCTATTTGCTCATCGGTTTCTGGTACGAAAAGCCTTCTGCAAACGCTGCGGCGATCAAGGCGTTCCTCGTTAACCGCGTCGGTGATTTCGGTTTCGCTTTGGGTATCCTGGGCGTCTTTCTGCTCTATGGCAGTGTCGACTTCGACACCGTCTTTAATGCGACTCCGGGCAAAGCTGCCGCGACTATGGAATTCTTGGGCGGACAGTATCATGCTCTGACCGTCCTTTGCCTTTTGCTGTTCATCGGTGCGATGGGTAAGTCAGCCCAACTTGGGTTGCATACCTGGCTACCGGACGCGATGGAAGGTCCAACGCCTGTTTCGGCCCTGATCCATGCGGCGACTATGGTGACTGCTGGCGTCTTTATGGTGGCCCGTTTGTCACCGATGTTTGAGTTCGCCCCATTTGCCCTGAATGTTGTTTGCGTGGTCGGTGCCTCGACGGCCTTCTTCGCGGCCACGGTCGGCCTCGTTCAAAATGATATCAAACGCGTCATTGCCTACTCGACCTGTAGCCAGCTTGGTTACATGTTCTTTGCCTGTGGCGTTTCGGCTTATGCTGCCGGCATATTCCATCTGTTTACCCATGCTTTCTTCAAGGCCTTGCTATTCCTGGGAGCCGGTTCGGTGATCCATGCGATGTCTTCTGAACAGGACATGCGCAACATGGGCGGAATTTGGCGTCTCATTCCACTGACTTACACGATGATGTGGATCGGTAGCCTCGCGCTTGCCGGTCTGCCGTTCTTTGCCGGTTTCTATTCTAAAGACATGATCCTCGAATCCGCGTATGCGGCGAATAGTGGTGTTGGAGACTATGCATTCTGGATGGGGATGGCAGCAGCCATTATGACGGCCTTCTATTCATGGCGCCTCCTGTTCATGACATTCCATGGCGAGCCTCGCGCTGATGAAAAAACCATGGCGCATGTCCATGAGTCTCCCAAGGTAATGACCATCCCGCTCATCGTTTTAGCGCTCGGTGCGTTGTTCGCCGGTTATGTCGGATACGACGCTTTCGTTGGCGACGGTATGAACGCATTTTGGGGTAAAGCCATTCTGGTCCTGCCAACAAATACAGCGATCGTTGACGCTCATCATGTTCCGCTATGGGTCAAAGTTGGGCCAATCGTTGTTGGATTGATTGGTATCGCTCTGGCTTACTACATGTATATCGCCCGAACTGATCTGCCAGCGAAAGTCGCAGCAAAGTTCTGGAAAATATATCTGTTCCTGTACAACAAATGGTATTTCGACGAACTGTACGACCGCCTCTTCGTTCGCCCGGCAAAGTATCTAGGCCAAGGCCTGTGGAAAGAGGGCGACGGTACCATGATCGACGGAATGGGTCCCGACGGGATCACCGCAGTTGTTCGGAATCTGGCGGGGCGCGCGAGCCAGCTACAGTCTGGCTATGTCTATCATTATGCGTTTGCCATGCTGATTGGCGTCGCGGGGCTTGTAACCCTTTACCTCTATACGCACGGGTGAGAAGAGCATGAGTGATTTTCCCATCCTAAGTCTCGTAACCTTCCTGCCTTTGGTCGGAGCGCTTGCGATCCTGATTATTCGCGGTGATGACGAGGTCGTCGCCCGTAATGCCCGCGCTACGGCCCTTTGGACATCGTTAATTACGTTTTTCCTGTCTTTGATGTTGTGGACCGGGTTTGACCGGAAATCGGCAGCATTTCAGTTTGTTGAAAAGAACCCCTGGATTGAGAGCTTCGGCATCAATTACCACATGGGTGTCGATGGAATTTCGGTTCTGTTTGTGCTGCTTTCGACATTGCTAACGCCCATTTGTGTTCTCGCGAGTTGGGACGCTATCAAGGTAAGAGTTCGGGAATATATGATCGCCTTCCTGGTCCTTGAGACCCTGATGGTCGGGATGTTCTGTGCGCTGGATTTTGTCCTTTTCTACATCTTCTTTGAAGGTGTCTTGATCCCGATGTTCCTGATTATCGGGGTTTGGGGTGGTCAACGACGTGTCTACGCGGCCTTTAAGTTCTTTTTGTATACGCTTACAGGCTCTGTCCTCATGCTGCTGGCTATTCTGGCGATATACCTGCATGCGGGGACGACAGACCTGCCAACGCTCCTGAAATATGCATTGCCCAGTAATATTCAGTACTGGCTGTGGCTCGCCTTCTTTGCGAGCTTCGCGGTTAAGGTGCCGATGTGGCCGGTGCACACCTGGTTACCGGACGCCCATGTTGAAGCACCAACGGCAGGGTCCGTGATTCTGGCTGGTGTGCTGTTAAAGATGGGTGCCTATGGTTTCTTGAGGTTCTCTGTACCGATGCTGCCTGTAGCAACCGACTTCTTTACGCCGATGGTCTTTACCTTAAGCATCATTGCCGTGATTTATACGTCGCTTGTGGCGCTGGTGCAGCTGGATATGAAAAAGCTGATTGCTTATTCTTCGGTCGCCCATATGGGGTTTGTGACGCTTGGGATATTTACTCTCAACCAACAAGGTGTCACCGGGGCCATCTATCAGATGCTGAGCCATGGCATTGTTTCTGCCGCCTTGTTCCTGTGTGTTGGTGTGATTTATGACCGTATGCACACTAGAGAAATTGCGCGCTATGGCGGGTTGGCAGAGCGAATGCCGGTTTACGCCTTTTTCTTCATGGTGTTTATGCTGGCAAGTGTCGGGCTACCGGGGACAAGTGGATTTGTCGGTGAAATCCTGGTCCTGGTCGGTCTTTTCCAGGTAAGTACCTGGGCTGCGACGCTGGCTGCAACCGGCGTTATTTTAGGAGCCGCTTATATGCTTTGGCTGTATCGCCGGGTGATCTTTGGAAAGCTGACCAAGGATGATCTCAAATCGATCATGGATATGAACCGTCGCGAAGTAGCGGTCTTCACACCGTTACTGGTGTTAACGATTTTGATGGGTGTTTATCCAGGCCCATTCCTGGAAATTATCGAAGTGTCTGTTGCCAATTTGGTTGATCAGCACAAATCGGCAATGGCCGCCGTCGAAGCCCTGTCGGTAGTCGGACGATGAGTGAGGTATCATTGATGTCTATGAACCAACTGATGCCCGCACTGCCCGAGATCGTGCTCGCCTGCACCTGTATGACCTTGTTAATGCTGGGCGTGTTCCGTGGTGATAGCTCGACCCGTTCGGTTTCCTGGATTTCGGTACTTGCTTTGGTAGTCGTCGGAGTCGTTCTGACATCTGTCCAAAGCGGTCGCATGGTTGCGTTCGGTGGACAATTTATTGTCGACGATTTCGGTCATTTCATGAAATGGCTAATCATAATTGGTTCATCACTTGCCATAATCATGTCGATTAATTTCAATGAGCAAGAGAGAATTGCCCGTTTCGAATATCCGGTTCTAATCCTGTTTGCCACGCTCGGCATGTTCATGATGGTATCGGCGAATGATCTGATCTCTTTGTATGTTGGATTAGAACTACAAAGTCTTGCGCTTTATGTTGTGGCCGCTTTCCGTCGAGATTCTCTTAAGTCGTCGGAAGCGGGTCTGAAGTATTTCGTCCTTGGCGCGTTATCCTCCGGGATGTTGCTCTATGGTTGTTCGTTAATCTATGGCTTCGCAGGGACAACGAGTTTTGAGGGTTTAGCGACGCTCTTTAAAGGGCTCGGCGGTACAGGACCCAGTGTCGGTCTTGTTGTCGGATTGGTATTCCTCATCGCTGGCCTTGCCTTTAAAATTTCAGCAGTTCCTTTCCATATGTGGACACCTGACGTCTACGAAGGTGCACCTACGCCGGTAACGGCTTTCTTCGCTGTCGCCCCCAAGATCGCTGCTATTGCTCTGTTTATTCGGGTGCTGACCGGTCCCTTTGGCGTTCTCATCGCTGAATGGCAGCAGGTCATAATCCTGATCTCCATCGCTTCAATGGTATTAGGGGCCTTGGCGGCTATTTGGCAGGACAATATCAAGCGTCTGTTGGCATACAGCTCAATAGGCCATATGGGGTACGCTCTGATTGGTCTTGCAGCCGGCACAGAGGCTGGTGTGCGCGGTATCCTAGTCTATATGGCGATATACTTGGCCATGAATGTTGGAACGTTTTGCTGCGTTCTCGCCATGCGGCGCACGGGGCGGATGGTTGAAGGCATCTCTGATCTGGCTGGATTGTCCCGTAACCAACCAATGCTGGCGCTTGCCCTCGCCATTTTGATGTTTTCGATGGCCGGAATTCCGCCTTTGGCAGGTTTCTTCGGCAAACTTTACATTTTCCTGGCAGCTATCGAATCTGGCCTTTACGCATTGGCGATCGTTGGTGTCCTGGCGAGTGTTATCGGCGCTTACTATTATCTTCGGATCATTAAAGTCATGTATTTTGATGAACCCGCGGAAGCATTTGATCGTACGATCAGTGGTGAAGTGAAGGTAATTTTGGTTGGCATGACATTATTCGTTACTTTCTTTATTATTCGCCCCGACATTATCGTCGGTGGTGCGGGGACAGCCGCCCGGATGCTCCTCGCCGGGTAAGGAGTCAGGGAATGGGTGACCTTCCCAGCCTTCCTAAAGATATCACTCTTCTTTCGTATGAAAGTCTTGATAGTACCAATAGCGAAGCCCTGCGGCTGATTGCATCCGGCGATGCTGTGGAAGGCACTGTCGTAACCGCAAAGCGCCAGACAGCGGGGCGAGGGCGACGCGGTGCCGTATGGGAATCGCCGACAGGAAACCTTTATCTTTCCCTCATAACGAAAGTGCCTAACCCACAGATAGCGGGGCAATTGGCCTATGTTGCATCATTGGCTGTATATGATGCAGTTATTAAGTGTGCAGGCATATCTGCTGCACTCTCCTGTAAATGGCCAAACGATTTATTGCTCAACGGGAAAAAGCTCTCCGGAATATTGATCGAGGCTTTGAAGGAATTTAGTGTCGTTGGTATTGGCATAAATCTAACAACAGTGCCCTTGGTTGTAGCTGATAGGGCTATTTCGTTAGCTGATGCGAGCCTGCGGGTGGATCGATCTGAAATGTTGTCTGAATTAGTTTATTCATTTTGTCATTGGGTTCGTTGCTGGCAGAGCAACGGTTTTGAAGAGATTAGAGAGCGTTGGTTAGCGGTCGCTCACGGCATCGATCAGCCAATTATAGTTCGCTTCCCGGATGGAACTGAGGAGTCCGGAAACTTTCAAGGTATTGACGGGACAGGGGCTCTGGTGTTGGAAAGGGTAGACGGTAGTACCCATACCATTGCTGCTGCAGAAATATTTTTCTCTGACTGATGGAAATTCCATGCTCCTCGCCATAGATTCAGGAAACACCAACATTGTTTTTGCGGTGTATGATGGTGAAATCCTTAAATGTGAATGGCGGGCTTCAAGTGACGCCAAACGGACCGCTGATGAATATGGTGTTTGGCTTACTCATTTGATGGCGCTTGAAAATTTGAAGGCAGAAGAAATTTCGGCATCGATTTTAGCTACAGTTGTGCCGGAAATGCTTTTCGGCCTGAAAACGCTGTGCCGAAAATATTTTAAGACGGATCCTTTGATCGTCGGTGAGACTGGTGTTGAGATTGGTGTCGATGTTCTCGTTAATGAACCCGATGAGGTGGGTGCGGATAGGTTAGTCAACGCTGCAGCGGCACATCGGCGTTATGGCGGGCCGCTGATTATAATCGACTTTGGTACAGCAACGACGTTTGATGTCGTTGATGAAAATGGTAGCTACTGTGGTGGTGTTATCGCCCCTGGCATTAACCTGTCCCTGGATGCTCTTCATATGGCTGCAGCCAAGCTACCACGCGTGGCAGTTCAAAAGCCGAAAGCGGTTATCGGTACGAGAACTGTTCCGGCAATGATGTCGGGTGTCTATTGGGGATACGTTGGATTGATAGAGGGATTGCTCGGGCGCATTAAGGGCGAGTATGGCGCGGAAATGTCTGTTGTCGCGACAGGAGGGCTCGCGCCGTTATTCGCAGAGGAAATAGACGCCATCGAGCATCTCGACAATGATCTCACCCTTCGAGGTCTCTCTGAGATTTACCGTCGAAATACACAAAGTCTTTAATTCATGAATAAATCAGAAGAGCTCGTTTTTCTGCCGCTTGGTGGCTGCGGTGAAATCGGCATGAATATGGGGCTGTACGGATATGACGGGTCATGGCTGCTGGTTGATTGCGGGGTGACATTTGGTGACGATTTGACACCGGGCGTTGATGTCATGGTCCCGGATCCCGCTTTTGTAATTGAGAACATTGATAGTCTGGTCGGGCTCGTTGTTACTCACGCTCATGAGGACCATCTCGGTGGTATCCCATATCTTTGGCGACAACTGAATTGCCCTGTTTTTGCGACTCCCTTTGCGGCTGGGTTATTAAGACGGAAATTGCCAGAAACCGGTCTTGATGGTGCAGTACCAATTACCGAAGTTGAGACGGGTGGTGACTTTTCGGTCGGCCCATTTGACATTTCGTTGATCAATCTGGCTCATTCCGTCCCTGAAACACAGGCCCTGGCGATAACAACGTCGCTTGGGACAGTCCTTCACGTCACTGACTGGAAACTGGACCCGGAACCATTGGTCGGCCCAGCGACAGATGAAGGCACCCTTCGTAAATTTGGTGAGAAGGGCGTCCTCGCCCTTATGTGTGACTCGACGAATGTATTTGTCGAAGGACGTACGGGCTCGGAGGGCCCACTACGAAATAGTCTTATTGATGTTGTTCAAAACTGTAAGAACCGGGTCGCCGTAGCCTGCTTTGCTTCAAATGTTGCCCGCATGGAGAGTGTGATACGGGTCGCCGAGGCGACTGGGCGACGGGTTGCCCTCGTTGGACGATCCTTATGGCGGATCGCTGAGATCGCGAAAGAGTGCGGCTACCTGCAGGACTGTCCGGAATTCGTTGATGTCCGTGATGTGGGGTATCTGCCGCGTGATGAAGTTTTGATGCTTGTTACGGGCAGCCAGGGAGAGTCGCGTGCTGCCCTGGCAAGAATTGCGGCTGATGATCATCCGGATATTTCATTGTCGGAGGGGGATACAGTCATATTTTCGTCCCGTGAAATTCCCGGTAATGAAAGGGCTATTGGACGGCTGAAGAACCAGTTGGCTCGTTTAAACGTTGAGGTCATCAATGAGAGAGATGCTTTTGTTCATGTTTCTGGTCATCCCGCCCGCGAAGAACTCCAGGAACTGTATGATTGCGTAAAGCCGCCGATTTTGGTGCCAATTCACGGTGAAGCAAGACATCTTATCGAGCATTGTAAGTTTGCCGCCGAAAATGGTGTGCCGAAAACGGCAATGGCGGAAAATGGAGAAATGCTTCGTTTGGCTCCAGGTGAACCAAAAATTTTAGCGCAGGTGCAGTCGGGGAGGTATGCAGTTGATGGGCGTCGTTTGGTTCCTATCGAAGGTGACGTTGTGCGGGCACGTCGTCGAATGACTTTTAGTGGCGTCGCCGTCGCAACGGTTGTTCTGGACGAAGATGGTGAACTCATCAAAACACCGCAACTCTCGGCACCGGGTATCGTAGACGGCATCGGCGAAGACGTCGTAATGCAGGAGGAAGCAATTTCGGCAATTGTTGAAGCTGTTGGTTCTATGTCGAGACGCCAACGTTTTGATGATAATAAACTTGAGAGTACAGTGAGTCAGGCGGCGCGCCGCGTATTTAGGGCGGAAACCGGTAAACGACCAATTGTGCAAGTGCATGTTGTAAGGGTTTGATGATCTGAAATGTCGTGGACTTCTGGAATAGTCGTATATGTGATGACGTGGTGGCTGGTGTTTTTTATGGCCTTGCCAATCGGAGTGAAGCCACCTCATGAGGAAGGCGCTCAGGCGGAAATCGGTCATGAAGCTGGAGCGCCTGTCCGGCCTCGTCTTTTCAAGAAGGTGCTCGCGGCTACCGTAATTTCTGGTCTCATTACAGCGTTAATTTACTGGGTGATCGTCTCGGACGTTATTTCGTTCCGTAACAGCTAGCGAATAATGCCGAATTACTGTGAAGTCGCGCCTGGCCACCCATACCATGGTCCTTATCATGACCAGGAATACGGATTTCCGGTTACGGATGACAACATTTTGTTTGAACGGCTGGTGCTTGAAATAAATCAGGCTGGCTTGTCCTGGTTAACGATCTTGAAAAAGCGCGAAGGATTCTGGACAGCCTTTGACGGCTTCGATGTTCACCGCGTTGCTGCATATGGTGAAGCAGATCGGAATCGCTTATTGGGTAACGCTGCGATCATTAGAAATAAGTTGAAGGTCAATGCGGCGATCGAGAATGCTCGAACGATTTGCCAGCTGCAAAAAGAATTTGGATCGTTCAGCGCCTGGCTTGAGCACCATCACCCGATGGAGAAAGGTGAATGGGTCAAACTATTCAAGAAAACGTTTCTATTCACAGGTGGTGAGATTACGGGTGAGTTTTTAATGAGCACTGGATATCTGCCGGGCGCCCATGCAGAATCTTGTCCGGTATTCAAAAAAATATCGCGCCTCAATCCACCTCACATGAGATGAAATGAGGCGCGCTCTTAGCGGTTAAACGGCAAGGAAGTAGATCAGAAAGGTAATCGAGACTACCCACATTGCAGCACTGATATCGCCTAAACGTCCACAGGCCAGCTTGATTCCAACATATGAAATGAAACCAAGTCCAATGCCCGTAGCAATGGAGAACGTTAAGGGCATGGTCAGGGCAGTAAT
>CALIBP010000020.1 GCA_938048165.1 uncultured Alphaproteobacteria bacterium
GTAAGGTCGATTTGCCATGACCGCGATGTCGCCTTGATTATGAACGACCGCGCCGATCTCGCCGCCAAAGCGGATTGCGACGGCGTGCATGTTGGACAGACTGACACCCCATATGGTGAAGCCCGCTCCTTGCTGGGTACCAATGCCATCGTCGGTGTGACGTGCCATGCGTCGAAACATCTTGCGATGGAAGCGGGCGAAGCCGGTGCCAACTATGTTGCCTTTGGGGCGTTTTTCGACAGCACAACCAAGCAGCGCAAACACGTGGCGGAGCCCGAACTTCTGGAACAGTGGCAGGAAAGCATGCTTGTCCCCTGTGTCGCGATTGGCGGCATCACGATTGAAAACTGTCGACCCATTGTCGAAGCCGGCGCTGATTTTATCGCTGTCGCCGCAGGCGTTTGGGCACATTCGGACGGCCCCGGCGCGGCCGTAAAAGCCTTTAACGAAATTTTTGATAAGGTAGCGTCAGCTCGATAGAGCCAGACCAACGGGTCTATTGGATTACGCCCTCAGACGAGGGCTTCACCCTCAATTGTAACCCGGCGCAATGTGCGTCGTTGGTCACGCGGCCAGTCTGTCCTTGCGTGAAGGCATGAAAGATTGTCCCAGATAATGATGTCACCGGGTTTCCAGACGTGTTCGTAGATATTGTCCTCAGCCTCGACAATATCGGCGACCTCGTTGACCAAAGCACGGCTCTCATCATCGCTATAGCCTTCAATCCGCATCGACATTAATCGACTGATATAGACGGCCTTGCGACCGGTATCAGGATTGGTCACGAAAACCGGCTGCCAATAATGCAGCAAGCTCTCCAGCGGCTGATCGAGACTGCCCGGTTCAGTTTTTGTATAGTCATACATCTGCAAGACCTTACGGCCCTCCAACTTCTGGCGAAGCCCCTCCGGCAGACGATCATATCCATTATAAAGGCTGGCGAATTTGGTATGGCCGCCCTCCGTGGGAATTTCCACGGCATAGAGAAACGACGCCCGGTGCGGCTTCTCAACATAGCATTTATCGGTGTGAAACCACATCTCGCCATCACCCAGCGAGCCCACCGGCTTGCCCTCATCATCGAGTTCATTGGTTACGAGCTGCATTGGATTATCGGGATCGGCACGATAGGCGCGCTTCTCCACCGGCGGCTTGATACGAGCCGCCACCTCGCCATAAATCCGGGCATAGGCGAATTGTTCGTCTTCGCTGAGGTCCTGTCCCCGAACCAACAGAATACTGTTCTCAGCCCAGACCTGACGCAGAGCCAGCCCTGTTGCTCGATCAATGGGTTGGGAAATATCGAGACACCGAACTTCGACACCAATCGCTGACGACAAAGGCACGAGAGTCAATTCACCGTTTTGCTGTAATTGCGTTGCCATATCTCTCTCCCTTAAACCAGCATATCGCCCTGTACCGTGCAGCGCCGAAGCGTTCGGCGCTCATCCTGTGGCCAGTCGGTCCGTGCATGAACTGACGACAAATTATCCCAAACGATGATATCGCCAGGGGCCCAGACATGTTCATAAATGTTATCAGGTGACTCTATGATTTCCCATAGGGTCTCCAGCACCTCGCGATTTTCGACCTCATCCAGCCCTTCGATGCGCGACGTCATCAGCCGGTTTACGTAGAGCGCTTTTTGGCCGGTATCCGGATTGGTGACAAAAATCGGCTGCCAGCAATGCATAAGCTCATAGATATTCACATCCGGGCCAACCGGCACCGTCCCGAAATCATAAACCTGCAAAGCCCGCCGTCCCTCCAGCCTGTTGCGCAGATCATCGGGAAGCTTCTCATAGGCACGATAGAGGCTGGCAAATTTCGTATGACCACCCTCCGAGGGAATTTCCATCGCATATAGCGTTGACGCACGATGCGGTTTTTCCTCGTAACACTTGTCAGTGTGAAAATACATTTCACCGTGACCGAGCGATCCCAGCCGTCTGCCGTTTTCGTCAACCCGGTCGGTGATCAGATGCATAGGGTTCTCTGCATCTGGCACATAATCCCGCCTCTCGACCGGCGGTTTGGAGCGCGGGGCGATCTCGCCAAAAATGCGGGCGAAGGCATATTGTGCCGCGTCATCTAGCGTCTGCCCGCGGATCAGCAAAATGGATTTTTGCGCCCACAAGGCTTTGAGCGTACGGGTCAGTATTTCATCCATCGGCTCATTCAGGTCGATGTCGCGAACTTCGATACCAATAGCATCCGAAAGCCTGTGCAGGACAAGCCGGTGATGATCCTCTTCCATCTCTACCATGGCGATATACCGCTACAGCCGAAATCAATTTCCACAGTGATTATGATGGCATACCCCCTTAGGCGGCAAGGCGACAGCCGACGACCGACGGATGCCATTGCGATAAGCAGGCGGCTTACTTCGCTCAGTCGACAAACTCCAGGGCCTGGTGGTTAAAGAGAGTGCATAAAAGATCGGGATGATCGAGCAGTTCTGGCATGCGCTGCACGGTGACGACCTCTTCTTTCATCAGACTTAAGATGACCGCCATAGCATTGTCATCAATGTCTCGCGTCATCCGGTTAAAGCCGAGGCTGTAGGTCCCCCCGGTCGATGAGGGAGGCGACGGGATGAGCGAAAATTTTACGTAGCCGGGCTTGATGAGACCGGTGCATCCCTCCAATGCTTCTGTGAATTCCGCCACGCTCAGAATGTCGTCGCGTTCACTGCCCAGTACCAGGTGATCACTGGTTGAGTCAGCGAAGAAGGAGGCCAGCCACTCAGAAAATACAGATTTCTCCAGTGACCAGGTGAAATGATCGCGCAGTGTCTCAACGGCATCGCTGGAAAGGATAAAGCCTGCGCTATCGGCATCTAACCCTATTCCGATGTAGCGATAATC
>CALIBP010000021.1 GCA_938048165.1 uncultured Alphaproteobacteria bacterium
AAAACTGACCGAGGCCGGTCATACGCTCGCCGAAAAAGCCATTATCCGCGATGAGCAGGACGCCATTGTCGCCAAACTGCGGGCGTGGATCGCCGATCCGGCGGTCGAAGTAGTTCTGGCAACCGGCGGTACTGGCGTCACTGGTCGTGATGTCACGCCGGAAGCGTTTGCCGAAGTTTATGAAAAAGAGATCCCTGGTTTTGGCGAGCTATTCCGTATGTTGAGTTACGACCTGATCAGCACCTCGACGATCCAGTCGCGGGCGACTGCAGGTGTGGCGGGCGGTACTTATCTGTTCGCATTGCCTGGTTCTACAGGTGCCTGTCGTGATGCCTGGAACGGGATTTTGCTATCGCAGCTCGATATTCGTCACAAGCCCTGTAATTTCGCCGAGCTGTTGCCGCGGCTTCAGGAGCGCTGAGACCGCCAGTTCTCAAGGTCGCTGACATCATCGATATCGTCCAGCTCATCAATTAGAGCGACCCGTCGGTTAGCCGTATTTTGTAACGTATCGTCCAGCGTAAATTCTGAAGACCAGCGCACATTTCTGAAAAGCCCGCGTGCTAAATTTCCCGCGCGAGCCCCGATCAGCCAGTAACCACCGTCCGGTGACGGACCCAGCACTAGATCGGCTCGCCCCATTGCCGCGAAGGCCGTCTGGATATGACCATGGGTGATCATCGGAATATCGCTGCCGATTATTGCCACCGGCCGGTCCGGGAAACTCATCAAGGCGCTCTCCATCCGCTCGCCAAGATCGCCATAGCCCTGCGGCAGCTGCGTCACACCGGGCGGCCAGAACCGCCCCTGCTTCGCCGAGCTATCCGGCGTCACACTCATAACCGTCTGCCAAGGCGCATTCGAAGACACTGTCGTCAGCACTTTTTTGGTCATGTATACATAAAATGCCCGCGCCGCGACCGGACCGATCGCTGCCGCGAGACGTTTTTTCACGGTCCCGAGATAAGGCGCGCGGGCAAACATGATGAGAACGGGAGGACGTGCCATGGGTCGATCACTTATAAAGTCGGGCCAGTTTTTCCGGTGCAACACCCAGGTAAAAAAACAGCAGTAGCATTAAATTTTTTAAGGGTCGGCGCAAAAATCCACCCCGCTGATAACGCACTGACGAGGTTTTTGCCATGTGGTTCAGAATCCTCACGCGACGTCGACCAAGCCGTCTCATAATATCGACATCCTCGAATAGCGGGATCGGTTTAAAGCCACCAATCGAGTCGTAAAGTGTGCGGCTAATCAGGAGTCCCTGATCGCCATAGGGCAGACCGAACAATCGGCAACGCAGAGCAACGCCCGTCTCTATCATGCGCGCCCATAGACTTGGATCGTCCAGCGCGAAACGGAACGCAGCTGCTTTGTCCGGCGCCACCGCCATAAACTGCCGCGCTTCTTCGATCCAACCCGCCTCGAGAACCGTGTCGGCATGGAGAAATAACAGCCAGTCACCGGTCGCAATCTCCCCGCCACGACGCAGTTGCTGACCGCGTCCGCAATCCCCCACGACCACCCTCGCGCCAGACTGTTTGGCGTAGGCAGCGGTATGATCAGATGACCGGCCATCACTGACCACAAGGTCATCGACACAGCCTTTCACGGAGTCCAGTGTTGGCCGCAGGGCCTCGCCGACGTCCAATGCCGGAATGACAACGCTGATCGTTTCCTGTGAAGACACGCCCTTCCCCCGTAAATCGTGATCTTCATAGCATGGATTCACACAACTCCAGACTTTAGGAAAATGTTCTTGATTTGTTCTTATTTATGAGTCAATGATGACCCATGATGAATAATCTACATATTGACCCAGAAATCACCGAATTTGCCGCGAATAGTAGCGCTATCGACCGGATCGCCCCGACACCGCGGAAAGGCCGTGGCGCAGTAACCAACCGCACCGGCCGTTTTGAAAAACATACCGGCGAAGCCGTTCACGATGGCTGGGTACGGGATGAGGAGCTGTTATCGCCGCCAAAGCTTGAGACCTCGCTGATCAAGGACACCAGCAAGACCATCATCGCGCGCAACACCTCGCCGGATGTGCCTTTTGATCGCTCGATCAATCCCTATCGCGGGTGCGAACATGGCTGCGTTTATTGCTTTGCGCGACCAACCCACGCCTATCTCGGCATGTCACCCGGCCTCGATTTCGAAACCAAGCTGTTTTACAAACCCGACTCCGCCCGATTGCTGGAGCGCGAACTCCGCAAGTCGAGCTATCAGTGCAAGACCATGGCGATGGGCACCAACACCGATCCCTACCAGCCCGTCGAAAAAACACTGCGGCTAACCCGAGGCATTCTTGAAGTCCTGTCAGCTTTCAACCATCCGGTCGGCATCGTCACCAAATCAGCCCTGGTGCTGCGCGATCTCGATATTCTCGGACCGATGGCGGAGAAAGGTCTGGCGCAGGTCTGCCTGTCGGTGACGACACTGGGTCACCGGCTCGCCAACACGCTGGAGCCCCGCGCTTCTACCCCGATGAAACGGCTGGCGGCAATTCGGGCGCTGGCCGATGCCGGCGTGCCGTGCGGTGTGATGGCGGCCCCTATAATTCCAGCCCTCAATGATCATGAGTTGGAGAGCATTCTCACCGCTGGTCGCGACGCCGGGGCAGATATCGCCTACTATATATTGCTGCGCTTGCCGCTCGAAATAGCCGACTTGTTCAAAGAATGGCTGGAAACCCATGAGCCCAACAAAGCCAAACATGTCATGAACCTGCTTGCCAGCACCCGTGGCGGAAAGGTTTATCAGTCAGAATTTGGCACCCGCATGAAAGGCACCGGCGAATATGCCGCCTTGCTCAAGAAGCGGTTCAACCTCATGACAAAACGCCTGGGATATAACGACCGGCGGTTTGAGCTCGATTGCAGCCAGTTCCGGGCACCATTGCAAAGAGACGGCCAGCTCGCCCTTTTTTAAAGACTACCGCGACACCAATGGTGAAGACGACTCAGCCTGACGTGCTAAACTCGGTTCCTCAATGGAACATACAACCGACCTCTCTGGACTCGCCTATGTCGTTATAACGGCGCTTGCCTGCGGCATGCTCTTTGCGCATTTCCGGCAGCCGCCGCTGGTCGGCTATTTGCTGGCCGGCGTCCTGCTTGGTCCAACCGGTTTTGAGGTCGTGCGAAGCGAGGGCATGATCAAAGGCTTCGCCGAGCTTGGCGTGTTGATGCTGCTGTTTATCGTCGGGATGGAACTAAGCGTCCGGACGCTGAAATATACCTGGCGGCTGGCCTTGCCGGCCGTTGCCATGCAGACCGGTGCCAGCCTGCTGGTTATGTTTGCCGCCTCGTCTCTCCTTGGCATTTCAAATTCAGCGGCGATTCTGCTCGGGTTTGTTGTTGCGCTCTCTTCAACAGCCGTCGCGGTTAAGTTGCTGGAAGAAATCGGCGCGCTGCGGGCCCGGGTCGGTCGTATCACCGTCGCGGTCCTGATCGCACAAGACCTCGCCTTCTTGCCGATGTTGCTGATCGTCGAGAATTTGGGATCCGACGGATTCGATATGGCCGCCGCAACGCAGATCGGTATTTCCGCGCTGCTCCTGTTTGGGCTGGTCCGACTTTTGCTTAAGCAAGGTCGCCAGCACTTGCCGTTTTACAAGATCATCGTCGGGCATGTTGACCTGTCACCGCTCGCCGGGCTGGTCTATTGCTTTGGTGCCGGGGCTTTGATGGGGGCCATTGGTCTATCACCCGCCTATGGGGCTTTTCTTGCAGGGCTTGCCATTGGTAACAGCGCCGAACGCGAACCGATGCTCGCTGTTGTCCGCCCTATCCAGAGCGTCATGCTGATGGTGTTCTTTTTATCCATCGGGCTGCTCCTCGATTTGCAATTTGTCTGGGACAATCTCGGAACTGTCCTGTTCCTGTTCCTGATCGTCACGCTGTTCAAAAGCGCGCTCAACATCGCTATCTTCCGGCTCTTGCGGGAAAGCTGGCAACGTTCCTTTATGTCTGGCGTTCTTATTTCACAGCTCGGCGAATTCTCTTTTTTGCTCGCCGCCTCCGCAACCGCCGTGGCGGCAATCTCGCCGGAAGAATCCAAGCTCATTATTTCGGTGACCGTGCTCAGCCTGGCGCTCAGCCCCTTCTGGCTTTCGACTGCAAGACGCCTGCAACGGATTGCCGAACGTCGCCTGACCACCCTCAAGCTGGTCTTTGATGCCACTTTCGTTGGCGAACGCTTGTTGGCGCGGCGAAGTTCACGCTGGACACGCCGTGTGGCCGAAACCCTTTGGACTCAGGCTCAAGCTTACAAAGAGAAGCGGTCCGAAAAGCGTGCAGAGAAGAAAGCGGCGACGTTACCGTCACAACTGAAGCTTACGGACCAAAGCAAACAGCCAAGCGATGAACCACCGAAGCCAGAGACCAAAAAAGATGGCTGACCTCGAATACGAAAAACAAGCTGGCGGCATTGTTGCCGGAATCGATGAAGTCGGGCGCGGTCCCTGGGCGGGACCCGTGGTCGCGGCTGCCGTCATTATCAATCCAGACAAATTGCCAGGAGAGCTGGCAGCAGTAATCGATGATTCCAAAAAGCTCAGCGCCAAGAAGCGCGAGATCGTGGCGGCGCAAATCCCATCATGTGCCGAGATTGGTATTGGCGCTGCAACCCCGGCAGAAATCGGCGAGCTCAATATTCTCGGCGCAACCTTTCGGGCCATGGCAAGGGCGGTTCGGGCTCTGCCAACATCACCAGAATATGCCTTGGTCGATGGCAACCGCATGCCATCCCTGCCCTGCCCGGCACGCACGATTGTGAAGGGCGATTCCATCTCCCTGTCTATCGCTGCCGCGTCGATCATCGCCAAAGTAACGCGCGACCGCATCATGACGAAGCTGTCGCAGCGCTATCCGGGCTATGGCTGGGAAACAAATTCCGGATACGGCACCGCGCAACATAGTAAGGCCCTTGAAGAGATTGGCGTGACTCCCCATCACCGAAAAAGTTTTGCCCCGATAATCAAGATATTGAGTCTCGACTGAATCGGATTCATATATCTGGACATTTTTTGGTTGAGAGAATCCCGCTAACCCCTTGAATCCAATAAATTTGTTGACGAGGAGTCATCGATGAATCATGGTTTGCGCCATGACTGAAAACAACGACATCCCTCGCAACGAAATTCTCGTGGGCGACTGTATTGAACATATGAATACCCTGCCGGCGGAATCAATCGACATGATCTTTGCCGACCCGCCGTATAATCTGCAGCTTGCCGGAGAGTTGCACCGGCCAAACAATACCCGTGTTGCCGGTGTCGAAGAAGACTGGGACAAGTTTTCAGACTTTGCCCATTACGATGATTTCACCCGCCGCTGGCTCGCAGCCGCTCAACGCATTCTGAAACCGACAGGCTCAATCTGGGTCATCGGCAGCTATCACAATATTTTTCGGGTTGGCACCGCGCTACAGGATCTCGGGTTTTGGGTACTAAATGACATTGTCTGGCGCAAATCTAATCCGATGCCCAACTTTCGTGGCAAACGTTTCACTAACGCGCATGAGACGATGATTTGGTGTTCAAAATCGCAAGACGCCAAACCCACCTTTAACTACCGGGCCATGAAAGCCCTCAATGATGACGTTCAAATGCGCAGTGATTGGCTGTTTCCGATTTGTGGAGGCGCTGAGCGTTTAAAACTCGATGGTCGTAAAGCCCATCCAACTCAAAAGCCCGAAGGTCTGTTACATCGCGTTATTTTGGCGTCGAGCAATCCCGGTGATGTCATTCTCGATCCATTCTTTGGGACTGGCACGACCGGCGCTGTCGCCAAGAGACTGGGCCGGGACTGGATAGGGATCGACCGTGAAACCGATTATGTGGGTATCGCTCAAGACCGCATTGATGCCGTCGAAACGGCCCCTGACGATGTCACAGTCCTGACAACACCTGACAAACGCAATGAGCCCCGTGTGCCGTTTGGGTCGGTGATCGAACAAGGCCTGCTCAGCGCAGGTGACAAGTTATTCGACATTCGCAAACGAGTGACCGCCAAGGTGAATGCCGATGGCAGTATCGCGGTCAAAGACGTTCGCGGGTCCATTCACCAGGTCGGCGCCAGTGTGCAGAATGCGCCCTCGTGCAATGGCTGGACTTTCTGGCATATCGAGCGGCGCGGCAAAGTCGTTCCTATCGACAAGCTTCGCGAACGCATCCGTGCTGATATGGCCATCCGCAAGGAAAAGGCAGATGTCTTGCCCTTCCATGGTGCGGCGGAATAACCCGCGTAGTCAGTCGGCTTTCAGCGCTAGATTAACTACTTTTTTCATGACCGTCGGCAGCGCCTGCTCGCCAAGCCTGTCCGGCGTTGACCAGATCACGCCTTTTGGTGACTCCGTCTCCCCGACCCGCGTCGCCAGGATCGATAGTTCCAAATGGAAATGGGTGAAGGTATGACGGACAATTCCGGGCAAGGACGTCCAGTCCGATTTCACCGGTGCAGCTTTGCAGGCCTTTTCGGTGGTCCAATCGTCTTCAAGCCATTCAGTCGACGGCACTTCAATCATCCCGCCAAGCAATCCTTTCTCAGGTCGCCGACGCAATAAGACCGAACCATCGTCCCGCACGACCCAAAAGACGACACCGCGGCGAACGGGTTTCGCCTTCTTGGGTTGCCGCCGCGGCAACTCTTCCTGAATGCCCGATTTATTTGCGCAGCAGCTACGTTGCCAGGGGCAGATCAAACATTTTGGTTTGCGGGGCGTACACACCGTAGCACCCAAATCCATCACCGCCTGGGCGAAATCACCAGGCCTTCCACGAACGGTCTTTGGCGCGACCTCTCCTGCCAAATCACGCAGCATTTCCTTGCAATCAGGCAAAGGTTGCTCAATCGCGAAAAAGCGCGCCATGACTCGCTCGATATTGCCATCGACAACATTTGCGGGTCGACCAAATGCGATCGCTGAAATTGCTGCCGCGGTATAGGCGCCAATCCCCGGCAAGGCGCGTAATCCAGCCTCTGTATCAGGAAACACCCCATCCAATTCTTCCGCGACAT
>CALIBP010000022.1 GCA_938048165.1 uncultured Alphaproteobacteria bacterium
CTCAGCGCTGCATTGATCTTCAGGGGCCCTAGCGCTCCTCCTGCGGGCCCATAGGCCGGAACAAAATGTCGAACGAAGCTACGAACGGAAGGGTGTGAAGCAGACACATTTAGCGCAAAGGCCGGTGTCCCAATAAGGCTCAGGGCGGTTCCGTTTGCCATCAAGCTACCGCCTGCTGCCTGGAGTCTTATATTTGTCGATAAACTAGAAAGATCTCCTTTTGCCCGCAAATTTAAGTCAAAGAGGCCGAGTCTTGAGGATACAGGATCATTTCCAAAAGCCCGCAACAATTGTGACAAATTTCCGTGCTTTAATGTCAGAACCGCATCAATTTTTGGAACCCGACCGAAATCTGAAACCGTCCCCTTCAAAGATGTCGTGGCCCCTGCCGCTTCAAGCGAAAGATCCACCTCGACCTTATTCGCATCGGTCTCAGCTTTGCCGCGCAGGCGCAAGGCACCAAGATTTCGTCCATTTGTTGGTGGTGTCAAACCAACGAGTCGCAGAGCCCCAGAGACATCACGGGCGTCGGCGGAAACCCTACCATTGAAAGACGGAAAACCGGACAGGTTTCTGAGATCACCTGATACGGTAGCCCGCAATCCACCAACGTCCTGCACTGACGCGTTTTTGATTTTCAAAACACCTCCAGCGAGTGTGCCTTCGAACCGTACCCCCCGCACTTGCGTCTTATTAACAGTCAGGCGAGTCACCTGCATATTTACGTTGGCATCAAACTCGGTGAGCCCCGCTAAAGGAGCGGGCATTGGAGTTGCCACTTCGGTGGTCGCCCTTTTTGGCGCTTTTCGCTCGACGCGCTTAGCTGTCTTCTTCGATACGGCAGACGGCAGACTCTCGGCCTTCTGTTTCTCGATTACCCGTGCCTGATAGGCGTCGAGATCCAGATTGTCGACACTGATGCTCGCGCCAAATGCTAACCGCTGTCGTAGGGCCAAAGTAGCGGCACCATCAATATTAGTGGCGTCCAAAACAACTTTGGCATTCTGAATCTGAAGCTTGCGGTCATCACCGCGGAGCGAGGCCGACAGCGAAAATTTACGAAGCCGATCCCGCGGTATTGCGTTTACATCTTGACCCAGCCAGGTCAGAAGAGCGCGTAAATTATCCGCCCGTACGGCCACTAAAGCTTGGTAGCTTGGGCGGCCCTGATAGGCTGTCAGAGCACCAGTTATATTCGACTCGCCACCACCTGGCAGCAAAACTGTCGCCTTCGTCACCTGAAGTGCACCCTTTACAAGACGGACTGACAGATCGATGCCGCGTAGATTGCGATTGTTATAGGTGACTGAATCAATCGTAAGGTCGAAAGTTCCGTCCATTTCCGGCAAAGCGAAGGCCGAACTCTCCGGAGACGCCGTGATCGGTTTCAACCCATTCCGAGAACCTGCTCGTGTCGTGCGCTTTGCTGTACTTCCGTTACGCACCGGAGAGATACTTTTCTTGGCACTCGTCTTATTCACGCCGTTCTTTAGCAATGCATCAAGATCAATCCGGGTAATCGCCATTTTCCCGATAACCTTTGGACGGCCATCTAGCCTAACGTCAATATTTCCTGCGGCGCGCGTTCCACCAACTTCGATATCTATTCCAGCAATCGATGCGCCTTTGTCAGTCCCTTTCAGATTGGCCCTTAACAAAAAAGATTGCTTCAACGCCTCTGGAACATCTGCACGATTAGCAAACGACTGGATCGTTCGGTTTAGGTTCTTTCCACGTAGATTGAGTTTGCCAGTAAATCTTGGGGGGGCGCCGATTGCCACGACGCTACCATTTATCTGGGCTTGAACACCTGCTTTGGGAATCGTGACTGACAGTGAAATTGGCGCCGCTGCTGTAGGCTTGAGTTCGCCGACGGCAACTTGGATTTTTGCTTGCTGTTGGCGGACCAACATTTCACCGCGAACATCGAATGGTCCGTTAAGGGAACCGGCACTTAACTGCAAAGAAACATTGTTGAGACGTTCCTCTGACCCCGCCCCCCCATCACGCCAAACAATAACGCCATTTTGGATACGTACATTGTCGAGCTGGACGGGCGCAGCAGAACTATGGCTCCCACCTCGATTATTATTTGCTGATTTATTTTTAGCCGTCGGCTCTCCGGTTGGGCTAATAGTCCAATTAGCACGACCATCCGCTAGCCGTTCCAACAAAATAGTCGGTTTAACCAAAAGAATCGAAGCAACTTCAACCCGACCCTGCAGCAACGGTAATATTCGCACTTGAACATCCAGAGCTTCAATTTTGACCATCTCGGGTGAAGATCCGCCATGTATGTTTGCAAACCGAAGGTCCTTTACCAGCAAACGCGGTGCAGGAAGGATGGTAAGTTTAAGGTCGCCAACAATCGTAAGGTTACGACCCGTCGCCTGCTGGACCTGTTGGCGGATTTCTCCCTTATAGCTGTTCCAGTCAATAAAATTCGGCACGACGATAGCTGCGCCGACAATCAAGACGACCAGTACACCTATGCCGATTAAAATTTTGCGCATTGCTAATTATACTACTAAGGAACTGTTATTCTGACTTAATCAGTTACTTGGCGGATCACAAGCATGAACCAGACAGAATGCATTTCTGAGTCGTGGAAGACGCGCTGTATTAAGGAATTTGGCGTTTTTCATGGAACCTGAGCAAAAATCTTGCCTGGATTCATAACATTCAATGGATCAAGTGTTCGTTTGAGGTCCCTCATGATATCGAGAGCGTCACCAAACTCTTGTTCCAAACAATGTCGTTTACCTATCCCGACACCATGTTCACCGGTACAGGTTCCCTCCATCGCTATCGCGCGCGAGACCATACGGTCATTTATACGTTGCGCTTCCACAAAATCCTGCGGTCTCTCCGGGTCCAGTAAAAAAATAACATGGAAGTTTCCATCCCCAACGTGACCTACCATCGTTGCCAACAAGGATGATGCCGCAATATCAAATCGGGTTTCTTCGATACAATCGGCCAACCGGGAAATCGGCAAACACACGTCGGTTGACCATGCCTTGGCACCGGGCTTAAGCGCTAGTGCTGCGTAAAGAGCATCATGGCGGGCCTGCCATAATTTGTTACGATCCTCCGTTTGGCCAGTCCATTGGAAATCCCCACCGCCAAACTCAGAAGCAATATCCTGAATGGTGTTTGCTTGTTCCTCGACGCTCGCCTGTGATCCATGAAATTCGAAAAACAGCGTCGGGACGGGTTCACAATCAAGATTGGAATACTGGATGCAGGCACGCATCTGCGTGGCATCCAATAGTTCCACTCTCGCAACGGGCACACCCGATTGGATCGTCAGCATGCAGCATCGAACCGCGTTCTCGACAGAAGGGAAACTGCAAACGGCTGCCGATATCGCTTCGGGTACACCAAACAGGCGGACCGTCACCTCGGTAATGACACCGAGCGTTCCCTCCGCCCCGACGAACATTCTCGTGAGATCATATCCTGCTGCCGATTTTCTGGCCCGCCCCCCCGTCTGAATGATCCGACCATCGGCCAGCACGGCTTTGACGTTCAACACATTCTCTCGCATGGTACCGTAGCGGACAGCATTGGTACCTGACGCCCGCGTTGAGGTCATCCCGCCAATGGTCGCATCCGCCCCGGGGTCGATTGGGAAAAATAAACCGGTATCTCGCAGGTCCGCGTTTAGCTGTTTACGCGTGACGCCCGCCTCAACGGTAACATCGAGATCATCGGCATTGACCTGAATGATCCTATTCATCCCGGTCATATCAAGGCAGACACCACCTTGAAGGGCACCTATGCCGCCTTCGAGTGACGTGCCCGCCCCAAATGGAATGACCGGAGTTCTTGCATCGGCACAAAGGCGTACGATTGCAGCGACTTCCACGCTGCTTTCCGGAAACACAACAATGTCGGGTGGTGCTGGCGTGTGATGCGATTCATCCTTGCCGTGTTGGTCGAGAACCGCTGCGGCCGTTGAAACACGCTCCCCCAGCAAATTGGTCAACGCTTCAAGCAAAGTCGTGCTCAAGGGTTATTGGTCCGCGAGTTTATACTTGCAGCGGGCGCCATTGCTTACGATTCGTCCCATCGTTGGGCTGGCGAAATGCGCCGGTAGCAGAAGCGTATCGGCATCAGCATGCTTTTGCACAAAACCTGTACGACTTGCACGTGACATCTCCGCATCAACACAAAATCGGCTATTCCATTCCGGATAGGCGATCTGAATTGGGTGGTGCAAAATATCGCCTGACATGATGACATGCTGGCCATTGGCATTCAGATCAACACAGACATGGCCTGGCGAATGGCCATGGGTCGGGTCAAGTGTGAACCGATCATCAATCTCGAAATCAGACTCAACAAGGGCGACTTGCCCTGCGGCCATAACGGGCAGAACGGAATCAACAAAGCAGCCGTCCTGCGAACCCTGACCCCCACTCTCTTTCCCAACGGCCTCCCAATGCTGATATTCCTTTTTATGGAAAACATATTTGGCGTTGGGAAATGTCGGCACCCACTGGCCATTTTCGAGCCGGGTGTTCCAGCCGACGTGATCGGCATGGAGATGGGTGCACAGCACATAATCGACTTCTTCGGGATGGACCCCTGCAGCAATCAATTGATCCAACCAGGTCGAGTCAAGGTGATGCCAGGCAGGCGAAGAAGGACGCTCTTTATTGGCGCCGACGCAAGCATCAACCAACACGGTATGATGCGGGGTTCTGATCACGTAACTTTGGATCGCTCGAAAATAAGTATTGGCGGCGACATCCCAAAAATGGGGTAGAAGCCAGTCCATCTCCCCTTCGAACCCTTCCATTGTCGCGTCAGGAAAGAATACATTCGGCGCGTATCCAGGTCCTTCAACTTCAATCAGGCGATCTATCGTGACATCGCCAAAGGTTGCTTGTCTCATCCCTACCCCCTCGCCGCGTGGCTAATCGAACATCGCAATGCAGTCGATCTCAACATTGACCCCGGCCCGGTGCGGTCGGCCACCGATACAAGTGCGGGTCACTTTTTCGCCCTGCATATAGTCCGTGAAAGCAATATTGAATTTCTGAAAATCGGATTCATCCCGTAGACAAACGCGCATATTGACGACATTGGCAAATGTAGCACCCGCCGCATTGAGCACGCCTTCCAGATTTTTGAGAGTCTGAACGGTTTGCTCCTGTATATCTTCGGAGACAACTTCCCTCGTTTCGGGATCGAGGGCCGCCTGTCCGGATAGAAACAACATATTTCCCCACCGAATACCCTGTGCCAGCGGCGACGGTGTGGACTTGTCGGTAAAGCCAGTGGTTGGTGTAGTTGCAGAAGTGATTATTTCTTTGGGCATTGGATTTAAACCTATTGACCTTCAAAAGGGTTCGGCATGACGTGACCACAGTTATCGCAGGTGCGGCGTTCCTCAGACTCGAAAAAGTTACGATAGGCGGCAGAAACCGGATCGGTACGGTAATCGCTGACAACGAACTGTTCTTCATGCAAAAAGTTATCGCATTCTGGACAGAACCACTGGAACCGGTCGATCTCTCCCTCGCGGCGCTGGCGTTCTATGACCAGCAAAAAAGCATCTGGAGGGAATCGCGGTGAGTGTGGAATGCCCGCCGCCGTGTAAATGCTGCAGCCTTCTTTTAAAACGGCGATCTCTTCTTTGCCTTCTGGCGTCCGAAAGTGGAGATTCATCTCTCCTTTGATCATGTACATGACCTCATCGGCCGGATCGATGTGAAACTCACTGCGATACTCCCGGCCGCGTGCAACAAAGGCCAACGACTCTGGTTCCTGCCAGAGTACTTTTACCCGTTCACCGGTTTCGGCAAGCTCGGCAGCAATGGCATTTAAATCCCCAATCGGCATCGGTAACATTGGAAATCTCCCTATTATTCGTTCAAATTATATCCGCGTAGACTCTGAAGTGATATCGGAAACAAACATGTGGCCTGGCGCGTGCGTAATCGCAATCGGCGGCTTTGCGTTGACGATGGCTTCTTGTGGCGTTACGCCACAAGGCCAGAAAACCGGCAGATGATCTGCCGTCATTGTGACAGGTTCGCCGAACTCCGGCTTCTCAATATTCTTTATGCCGAGATATGCCGGATCGCCTATATGGATCGGCGCACCATGAGCCATCGGGTAATGTTTCGTAATTTCGGCGGCGCGCGTCGCCTCCTCCGGCGTAAACGGTCGCATGGAGACGACCATGTTGCCGTTAAATCGGCCGGCTGGCTTGCAGGGAACCGTTGTTCGAAACATCGGCACAAACCCAGTTTCGGCGATATGCGGCAGGAGCAGGCCCGCCTTCATCAGAGCGTCTTCAGCCACGAAAGAACACCCTAACAGAAAAGTAACGAGATCATCGCTCCACAGGTCCCGGATATCTGTGGAGTCTGAGGTTGGGATACCATCGCGAAAGATACGATAGCGGGGTAAATCTGTCCGAACATCCGCTTGGGGAGCAATCTTCCTTGGCTCAAAACTGCCAGATGGCAAAACTTCCAAAACAGGGCAAGGCTGCGGGTTGTTTTCACAAAACTGCTGAAACTCCTCCGCATAATCAGAGGGTAAGATCACCATATTTGCCTGCACATGGCCTGATGCATGACCTGACGTTGGTCCGTCAAACCTGCCGTCCCGGCAGGCTGACCGCAATCTTGCGGGAGAAAGAGTTTTAAAATCAGACATTGTCCCCAAGCCATACCGCAAACGACAGATAACCGGAACCGGTACAAGCCGAAGTTACGATTTGCATCTCGTTAACGCTTTTCAAACGACTACCCGTAAAAATTGCCGCATTGCTGAGTAACAGAGACCAAACTTGACGATGTCTAGCGCCGCACAACTAGCCTGCGAACCGAAGACAGTGCCCGACAATCCGGGCCTTGACGAAATTCGTGCGCGCTTAACTAGAACCAACATCAACGAAAAAACCCTGCTCGCAACAGATTACCTCAACCATTTCAATGAGCTTGTCATGGTACTCGACCTGATACCAGACATGCCAGACTGTCTTGAGGATGCCCGCGAATGGGTTCCAAAAAGCTATGAAGAGCATTTTGCTGATAGCCAGTTCTCAGACGCTGCGCTCGCCATTGAGGCCTACGCCAATGCGCCACCCGAATACAAGGTGCCATTTGAAACGACAGTAGAACGCCTAAATCGATATATCCCAAGGTTTCTTGATCGTATTGACGAAGCAATCAAAAGTGGTGATCCGGGGTTCCTGTCCCATGAAACGACAACCGCTTCACAAACCTTGCAACGGTTAATGGATGTCGTCAGCGCTCTTATCAACGGTGAGCAGCCAACGATGGGTCAGGAATCTGTAGACGCGCTCCTGGATATCTAAGAGATCAATTTTTCGCAATAGAGCGGATGTTTATTGTTGTCCCGCGAGAGCAATGATAACGTCTGGGCCGTATGAAATGGGTTCGCAGAGTCAACAGTCTTTTACTGCTATTAATTTTGGGTCCTGCCGCTGCGGCTATCGGGAGTGACGCAAACGTGGCCGGCGATTGGCGAACAGCGACCCGGCAAAGTAGTGGGATCGCGCCTAAACCCGAGACAACACCGGAAGCGGTTGTACAGGTTTACTCAGCGCGGGCCTTTTCCTGGCGCGGAGCCTTTGCCGTCCATACCTGGATATCGGTTAAACCGGAAAATGCGAAAGAATACACCGTCTATGAGGTAATGGGCTGGTATGTTTTTGGCGGTGGCAGTGCACTGCAAAATAACAATGACGAACCTGACCGCTACTGGTTTGGCGCCAAGCCTAAACTTTTATCTGATCTAAGAGGCAAGAAAGCCGCATCGGCGATAAAAAATATCGAGGCCGCCGTAAAGGCCTATCCCTATGCTGGTACCTATACCACTTGGCCTGGACCCAACAGCAATACTTTTACAGCTTTTGTAACGCGGCGTGTCCCAGAACTAGAAGCGGATCTGCCGCCGACGGCAATCGGCAAAGACTATTTGCCCGGTGGATCGGTTTTCGGTAGGGCGCCAAGCGGCGGCGGTGCACAGATCTCCATCCTTGGCGCGCTCGGTATGCTGGTGTCAGCGGAAGAAGGGATTGAATTCAATATCCTCGGTCTATCCTTTGGCATCGATCCGGGCGACCTCGCCATACGATTACCCGGTGTCGGCAAGGTTGGATTACGGTAGGCAGTAAAAAGATGGCGATTTGGGGAAAAGTACTAGGCGGTGCCGCCGGTCTCATGATGGGAGGACCACTCGGTGTTCTACTCGGCGGGATTGCGGGACACGCCTATGATCGCATCAAGGGCGATCAAGATGACAGTGCGGAGCCCAGCCTCGCAAAACAAACGACCTTCGCCATTGGTGTCATCGTCCTGTCTGCAAAGATGGCAAAAGCGGATGGCACCGTCACCCGGGATGAAGTTGACGCCTTTAAGAAAATATTTCGCATCCCCTCGGACGAAATTAAAAATGTCGGACGGGTATTCGATCAAGCCCGCAAAGACTCGCGTGGGTTCGAACCCTATGCAAAACAGATCGCCAAACTGTTCCGTGACAATCCGGCTGTACTCGAGGAACTCCTCGGTGGGTTGTTCCATATCGCCAAGGCCGATGGTGTTTCACACCCTGATGAGATCGAATTTCTCAAAAAGTGCTCGGATATATTCGGCTTTGATGAAGCGACATTCGACCGAATGCGGGTGGCCCATATGGGAGCCGCGATGGACGACCCCTATGCCATTCTCGGTGTCACCAGGGATATGAGTGATGCCGACATCAGAAAAGCCTGGCGCAATTTGGCTATGGAGCACCATCCAGACACTTTGGTCGCCCAGGGCATGCCCGAGGACTTTATCGAAATCGCGACGGAGAAAATCGCGACCATTAATGCAGCCTATGATGAAATTTCAAAACAGCGCGGCATGAAGTGAAGCCGATCGACATCATCCTGGTTCTGACGGTGGTGACGATCTGGGGCGGTAACTTTATCGCCATGCGAACCGGCGCCCTGGCCATTCCACCCTATTTTCTCCTTGGCCTCCGCCTCGCTGTCGCCGCTATAGCCCTCGTATGGTTTGCAAAGTCCCCCCACGGTATGGTCCTGCCTTTAATCGGTATCGCGTTTACGATGTGTATTCTGCATTTCGGTTTAGGGTTGGTTGGCCTTCAATATGTCGAAGCAGGAACCGGCGCCCTGGCGATGCAGGCCTCCGTACCATTTGCTGCCCTTCTGGCCTGGATATTTTTCCGCGAGACATTTGGATGGCGCCGAATTCTTGGCGTCATTTTTGCGTTCGTGGGCATTACTGTCATTTCTGGCGTTCCCCAACTGGAAGGCCGCATCGAAATGTTTCTCGTTATGGTCATCTCCGCTTTGTTCTTTTCGGTCGCGACAATTCAGATTCGGCATCTTGGAAAAGTGGACTTTATTTCGGTGAATGCATGGGTCTGTATATTCAGTACACCAATGGCATTTTTGATTTCGTTCGTATTTGAGCAGGACCAATGGACCGCAACGACAGCCGCTTCAACACCAGCGTTGCTCGGCATCCTTTATATGGGTTTGATTGCCAGCGTATTTGGACAAGGGCTCTGGTACCGCCTGCTCCCACGCTACCAAACCAATCAGGTTATGCCTTTTACATTACTGGTTCCTCTTCTGGGGATTATCTTTGGCATTTTATTTTTGGATGAAAGCTTGAACTGGCAACTTGTCCTTGGCGGACTCATCACCATCGCCGGGGTCGCTATTATTGTTTTGCGTGGTGCCAAATCGGTTACAGCCGAAACGGCCCTTGCGAAGGACGGGAGAAAGGAGAGATGAAAATTTCGCAGCGACCTTCCCCGAATTTTGGAAACCGCGCCGACAGCGGCAAAATTGACAAGCTGATCTTCCACTATACCGGCATGAAGTCTGGTGAGGAATCGCTCGCTCGACTATGTGACATCGCGTCGGAAGTCAGTGCTCATTACTTTGTCGATGAAGATGGGACAGTCACCCAACTTGTCGACGAGGAAAAACGGGCATGGCACGCCGGCATCAGCTATTGGGCAGGGGAAACCGATATTAATGGGCAGTCAATCGGTATCGAAATGCAAAATCCGGGACACGAATGGGGATACCGGGAGTTTCCAGAGTTGCAGATCGACGCTCTCATAGAACTCGCCACTGATATCCTGACCCGTTACGCTATCCCGGCAAAGAACGTCCTGGGACATTCTGACATAGCTCCCAAACGGAAGCAGGATCCCGGCGAGTTATTTCCGTGGCATCGGCTAGCGAAAACAAATATCGGCTATTTCCCGGAACCTCAAAAAAAGTACGTCTCGTCGGTAATGTCAGAAAATGATCTCCTCAATTGCCTAAATAATATTGGATATGACCCTGACTATTCACTTCACGACGTTGTAATCGCTTTTCAACGACACTTCCGACAAACAAACATTGACGGCACTATTGACCCCGAAACAGCTCAGTTAATTGAGGCTTGCGCGAAGATAGCTTGACCGGCGAGATATACGTCGCCACATTTTAGTTGCCAGACGGTCGGATGGCTGCCTTTCGCAACAGGGAAACCTGCGAGGGGAGGAAAGTCCGGGCTCCACGGAAACACGGTGCCGGGTAACACCCGGCGGGGGTGACCCCAGGGAAAGTGCCACAGAAAGTAAACCGCCTGCGACTTTCGGGTTTGCAGGTAAGGGTGAAAGGGTGCGGTAAGAGCGCACCGCGCCGTCGGTAACGGCGGTGGCAGGGTAAACCACACCGGGAGCAAGACCGAATAGGGGTGACATTTGGATTTCGGTCCAAGGGCATGTTTCCGTGCTGTCACCCGGGTGGGTCGCGCGAGGCGTTCGGTAACGGGCGCCCCAGATGAATAGCCATCTCCTGCGCGAGCAGGGACAGAACCCGGCTTACAGACCGTCTGGCTTTTTAATTGTAGGCGATGTTCACGGATTATTAACAAATGTGAACAGCTTTATTTCCTATAACTAACTGTTTTTATTCAATAAACTTTCAGGCCACCAAATTGGTCTTAACCCGTTTTTTCATAGAAAAACCAAAAACCCGACCAGATCTCGCCGTAATGGCGATCTACTCTTGTAACATGGCACCCCCATTTCCTGGAATAGAGCTCAGCGCCTGACCTCTCGAGCCCGGATTTTGTGCCATTTTTGCGCTGAATTATGTCGGCATTTGGCAGTAGTTCCCATTGACAGACCATAAAATCCCATGATAACCCATTAATTCCCATATTTGAAATAATGGGAATAGCTGAGTTTGGGCGCCTCTTCAGGGGTAGAAGCGCTGCAAGATTTGGAACGGGGGTTTAGTAGGGTGACGTCTTTCTTGTCCACATATGTGAACAAGGTCGACCGCAAGGGCCGGGTATCGGTCCCGGCGCCGTTTCGTGCTGCGCTGTCCGATGCGTCCTATCAGGGTGTCATTGCCTACCCTTCCCTCGCCGATAATGCCGTTGATGCCTTCGGCCGTGCCATGCTGGAAGATCTGAACCAGCGACGCCTGGACAAAACGATGGCGGATGGTGAGTTCGAGCAAGCCCTTCTTGGCACTGACAACATGATCGATACGATTATGGCAATGGCGCATGAATTGCCATTTGATGGTGAAGGACGAATTTTATTACCGACTCTTTTGGCCGACGCAGCTGGCATCACAGACCGTGCCGCTTTTGTGGGGCGTGGAACACGCTTTCAAATCTGGGCCCCCGAAGCCTTTGAGAAACATCAGCTAGACGCCGTCACAGCCCTCCGCGCAAGATTGCGCGAAAATGGAAACCGCACATGACGGGCGGGACCCACCATCCTGTCCTCTTAAAAGCGGTTATCGCCGCTATAAACCCGCGCGCACAGGCGATTTATGTCGACGGAACCTTTGGTGGCGG
>CALIBP010000023.1 GCA_938048165.1 uncultured Alphaproteobacteria bacterium
TTTGGTCCAGGTGTGTCTAATATCCGAAGGGCGCTGAGCCTGGTGCCTGACGAAGCGCGCGGATTTTTTGATCTGGTCTCCGCTCAATATTTATCGGCGGAACAGATGTAAGATTTTGCGACAAAGTTCCGGGCGATCACCCGGGCACAAATCGAACTGATTGCGGGGCGAATATCAGCCATTAATCAGTGCGCCTATTGAACCACCAGCCATACGGCTCTGCTCCGTGCGAGCAGCGAACAGACTGGTAACGAAATCGATTTGCGTAGTGTGATGGGAGAAGCCGATGGCGATGGCGGTATTCATAACGGGGCAATGCTGGTCAATTTCGCCGAAGCGGTCGCTGGTGATGATGCTGGCCATTTGGAAGAGGCCCGCGCCGAGGTGACGAAGACACTTGGTGCTGATGGCCTTGTTGATGCCTGCGGGATCGCGGCGACGTTTAATGCGATAGATCGAATTGCAGACTCGATTGGTATTCCGATAGATGACGTCCGGCTGGAACCAACCGCGGACTTCCGGCGCGAGCTCGGAATTGATGCGTTTCCGTCACGGCTCGAGGGCTAGCTTAGGGTTGTGATCTGGGCGGCGAGAATGCCGCCGAGGAAGAGCCAGGAAAACAGCCGGTTCGATTTAAACTTTGCGAGGCAGTCTTTGGGATTATTGATATCAACATCCCAAACCTGCCAGATAAGCTGTGTCGCGCCGAGGCCGAGTCCGACAAAGAACGGCCAGCTAAACTCACCGAGAATGCCGGCAGTGGCGAACAGAACGATAGCGATAACGTAAAACGCATAGAGCCACGGCTTGCTGCCAAGGCCCAGTCGCCTTGCCGTCGATTTAACACCGGCTTTGGGATCGTCCTGTCGGTCTTGGTGGGCGTAGATCGTGTCATAACCCAACGTCCAGAAGATGCCCCCGGCATAGAGAATGATCGCCGGAGTCGCTAAATCGCCCCGTACCGCCGCCCAGCCGAGCAATGCCCCCCAGTTAAATGTCAGCCCGAGAAAAAACTGTGGCCAGAACGTCACCCGCTTCATCAGCGGATAAGTGAACACCAGAATTAACGAAGCCGCACCGACTGCAATGGCATAGGGTTTAAGGGTAAGCAAAACCAAGAGACCGATTGTCAGAAGTATAATTAGAAAAACAACGGTCTGTTTGACAGTCACCTGACCGCTTGGGAGAGGGCGGTTTTTGGTCCGGGCGACCTGCGCATCAAATTCGCGGTCGACAATATCATTATAGGTGCACCCAGCGCCCCGCATAACGAGGGCCCCGATGCCAAAGGCTGTGAACAGATAGAGTATCTCCGGGGCAGCTTGCCAGTTTGGCCACGCCATGGCGATTGACCACCAGCACGGAAACAGAAGTAGCCAGGTGCCAATAGGACGATCGAACCGTGCCAGTCGGATATAAGGATGTAATAATCGCGGCATAAAACGGTCGACCCAGCTATTGACCGGGATATCGCTCGCCGATGTGTCTATTTTATTTCGGGCTTGCTCTGCCATAGCGTAAGCTCTAACGCTGTTGTGAAACTGGCTCAAGTATTTGGGCGATCTCTAAATTTTAGGCTTTGCATATTTTCTGGTCCTCATGCGCGTAACAAGACTCTTTGTTGATCATCCATTCTCTTCCGGTCAATCAATCTCTTTGTCGGAAGCTCAAGCCCATTATGTGATGAATGTTCTGAGAATGGGATTGGGCGATCCCGTTCATTTGTTCAACGGGTGCGATGGTGAATGGCGGGGCGTGATCGACCGGATCACGCGACGACGCTGTTCGGTTGCCCTCGAAGAGTTGGTTTCTGATCAAAAGCTCGAACCCGACTTGTGGTTGATTTTTGCGCCGATCAAGCGGGCCCGTATCGATTTTGTCGCGGCGAAAGCCACCGAGCTAGGGGTTTCAGCCCTGATACCGGTCTTTACCGAATATACCGATGTCACCCGGGTGAATACGCAACGCCTGCGTTCGAATGCGATGGAAGCGGCTGAGCAGTGCGGTCGCCTTTCAGTGCCCGACGTTGATGAGCCGGTGAAGCTTACGGACGTGCTGGCCGATTGGCCTGAAGATCGGCAGTTGCTCTATTGTGATGAAACGGGCGGCGGGGTTGCGATCAGTGATTTTCTGGAGACGGAGAAGGCCGCTGGTCGGACGAAGCCGACGGCAATCCTGATCGGGCCTGAAGGTGGTTTTTCTCGATCTGAGCTTGACCTCTTGAAAGAAAAAACCAACTTTACGGCAATTGACTTAGGACCGCGTATTTTACGGGCCGATACGGCTGCAATTTCAGTACTTTCCTGCTGGCAGTCCGTGTTGGGCGATTGGCCTCGCAAGTAGGCGTAGCGGTTGAGTAGGGATTAGTATGGCAGCACCACCCACATCGCCGGGGACACCGATTTCTGGCAAGCGAGAGCTCATCGAGTATCTTGAGGCAGGATGTAAACCACCTGCGGATTGGCGTATCGGCACGGAACACGAAAAATTCGTTTTTCAAAATGATACTTTCCTGCCGGCTCCTTATGAAGGTGGCTGGGGTATTCGCGCTCTGCTGGAAGGTTTGCAACGTTTCGGCTGGGAGCCGGTGCTGGAAAATGGTAATCCCATTGCCCTCACCCACGCGAATGGATGTTCGATAACACTTGAGCCCGGCGGACAGGTTGAGCTGGCTGGCGCGCCGCTCGAGAACATTCATCAAACCTGTAATGAAGTTCATTCCCACCTTAGTCAGGTTAAGGAAGTCGCTGGAGAACTCGGCATCGGCCTGATCGGTGTCGGCTTTAATCCGAAATGGGAGCGTGACGACATTCCCTGGATGCCAAAAGGCCGCTACAAAATTATGCGGGATTATATGCCGAAAAAGGGCTCGCTCGGTCTCGATATGATGCTTCGAACATCGACGGTACAGGTCAATCTGGACTTTGAATCTGAAGCGGACATGATCAAGAAGTTCCGGGTTTCGCTGGCGCTGCAGCCAATTGCGACAGCGTTGTTTGCGAACTCACCATTTCTCGAGGGCAAGCCGAGCGGTTATTTGTCATACCGGAGTCACATCTGGGAGGATACCGATCCAGACCGTTGTGGCATCCTGCCGTTTGTCTTTGAAGACGGGATGGGCTTTGAACGTTATGTCGATTACATGCTCGATGTACCGATGTATTTTGTCTACCGCGATGGTGCCTATCTTGATGCATCCGGCCAATCCTTTAGAGATTTTCTTGATGGTAAATTACCTGCGCTACCGGGGGAGATTCCAACGACTGGTGATTGGGGAGATCACCTGACGACAGTGTTTCCTGAGGTGCGGCTCAAGAAATTCATTGAGATGCGCGGGGCGGATGGCGGTCCCTGGCGACGATTATGTGCATTGCCGGCGTTGTGGACGGGGTTGCTCTACGACCAATCCTCACTTGATGCGGCCTGGGATCTGGTAAAAGACTGGACACGCGAAGAACATGAGTATTTGCGTCTTGAAGTTCCCAAGAGCGCCCTGAATACACCGTTTCGGGACAGGTTGATTCAAGATGTTGCGCGCGAAACGCTGGAAATTTCAAGCGCAGGCCTAAGGCGGCGAAATCGTCTGGATGCAGTTGGGACCGACGAAACCGGGTTCCTCGGAACGCTTTATGAAATTGTT
>CALIBP010000024.1 GCA_938048165.1 uncultured Alphaproteobacteria bacterium
CATTAGAAAAGATCGAAATATTCCCGATGTTCCCAATCATTGGTTTCTGACAGGAACCGGGCGATTTCAGCCTCCTTGATGGCTACGATATAGTCAACAAATTCGTCACCGAACGCTTCCCGGAAGAATGCGCTGTCGCGAAGTGCGGATACCGCTTCCATCAGGCTTCCCGGCAATGCAGATTTGTCCGCCTCATAGGGTGTCGCCGATGGTTCACCCGGGTCGCGATGATTTCTAATGCCATCCAGTCCCGAGGCAATCTGTGACGCAATATAGAGATATGGGTTGGCCGCTGGCTCGCCGATACGGTTTTCAACCCGTGTCCCTGGATCACCTGTGCCTCCAATCGCACGAACCATCGCCCCCCGGTTATCAACTGACCAAACGGCACGATCCGGTGCCAGTGTAAAGGACTTGTAGCGCTTGTACCCATTCAGTGTCGGCGTCGTAAAGACGGAAGCTGCGCGCGCATGTTCAAGAATGCCGCCAATATAATTCAATCCAACAGGTGACAGTACGCCTTCGCCTTCTGGCATAAAGACGTTGTCATCGGTTTTTAGGCTGCTCAACGATTGATGGAGATGCCAACCGCTGGAAAACATGTTTTCAAGATGAGGCCTGCACATAAAGGTCGCGTGATAGCCATGACGACGACAAATCTGTTTCACGGCATTACGGAACTGAACCATCGTATCAGCTGCCTTAACAGGTGCCATGGGATGAAATGTTACTTCCGCCTGGCTTGGCCCGAATTCAACTTCAGTTGAACGCAGCGGCAGTCCAAGTCCCAGGACCTCTCGGCGAATAATCTGCATGATCGGCTCGTGCTGGTCAGCGCGAATTTCTGTTAGATATTGAAACCCTTTTGCCAGGAGGTCGACATTTGGGGGCTTACCTGGTTGCCCTGCATCTTCGGGCTGCAAAGCTTCATCGCGGAGATGGAACAGGTGAAACTCGACCTCAAGACCAACTGTTGCGCCATACCCCTCTGTCGCGAGGTCCTCTACGGTCCTCTGTAACAAAGCCCGTGTCGAGAAAGGGACTGTCCCGCCATCGGGGAAATACAAATCGCAAAGCATCCAGCCAGTATTCTCGACCCAAGGCAAAACACGGAATGTTGACGGTACAGGTAACATGACAAAATCCCGGGCACCGGTCATTGCCTCAAGACCGAAGCCGCCACCATTGCTCCACACCGGATATACCGTCTTATGTGACGTATCCTTCGCCAGAAGTGTCGTCGTCATCGTAACGCCCCCTTCCATCGCCGACAATAGGTCGTCAGCCATGATAGTCTTGCCACGCAAGATGCCATGCTGATCGGCAAAGGACAGGCGGATAACCTCCAATCCTTCGGCATCGACCTGTTTGACGATCTCGGCGTTGCGCAGTCCGCGCTCAGCCGTGAGTAGACCAAACCGTTCTGCGAACTTGCCTCTGCCATGTGACGTGGCGTTTGACATTAAATCTCCTTCGCCCAGGGCGACCGGCATCGCCGCGCCGTATCACACTCAATCCAGCTATTCTGCCAATCCTCGACCGGGCCAATAGTATCGACGGCAATCGGCCCTGTTAGTGCCGCACCCAGCTTGGGAGCGTCTTTACCGACCTCCACCTTGTCGATCGCCGCCATCAGCATTTTGCGATAAGCGATAATCGCCTTGTCCGTTGTACCCAGATGCTCGGTGCTCCGATCAAAAATCGCTCCCGGAGACTCGACCGCCCAATTGTCATGAACATTTATATCCATACCCATCCCGGTATAGGTCTGCGTACGCTGTTCCTCAGGATCATATCCCCAATCATTTGACCGATTGCGCAACGGTTTATAATCAGGCTGGCTGTACAGTTCGAGACGTTGATCGCGCATGGCCTGACGATCAACCTCATGTTCAAAATCGGTGAAGATCGCATACCAGTAACATTCCCGGTCGTTGATCGGCACATGCCACTGGCTGATGGTCATGTCGTTGCTCATCGGAATGACAATGGCGTTGGGGAAGGCAAGGTTCGTCACCCGCACATGCATTCCGGCATTCCCAAGATCGCGCAATGTTTTGATCCGCATCCCGAAATCTGTCTCTTCAACGTCAATATCCGGGCGAACCGCCTCACGAAGGAGCTTCGTTACCGGGATGTCCTCTGTAGAGTCTCTGAATTGCTGGCCATAACCGTCTTCAAGGTTTTTATCCTCAAAGAACCGGTGCAGAAAGGAGGCGTGCGCCGGGTCTATACCAACCTCCAGCGCCTGTAGCCAGTTGGCATCAATATAGCCTTTGAAGGCGAAGGTAAAATTTTCCGGCGCGACAAAGCAGTCGAAAGCAGGTACCGGCGGCGGATCACCCGGCCCGAGATAGGCAAAGACAATTCCGCTACGTTCAACACAGGGATAAGCCGTATGGCTGATCTTGGTATGGAAATTACTGTTCACTGGCTCAGCAGGTTGGTCGAGACATTTGCCGTATTTATCAAACAACCAGCCATGAAACGGGCAACGAATACCGCCGTCTTCCAGCCTGCCGAACTTCAAATCTGCACCACGATGGGGACATTGCCGCCCTACCAGGCCGTAATCGCCCTGCTCATCTCGAAACAGTACCAGCTGCTCGCCGAGGAGCTCGACAGGCACCGCTGGCCGATCACCGACCAGCTCATCGACCAGCGCTGCTGGTTGCCAATAGCGACGTAACAAATCCCCGGCAGGTGTGTCGCGTGCGTTTTCGGTTATCCGTTGATTTTGTTCCTTACTCAGCATGGGCACAGGCTAGTAGCGTCGGCCTGGACTGGCAAGCCAGCGTATCAGTTGCTTGACAAGGCTGGTCGGTCTCAGCAGCATGTCGCCACGCTAATAACGACATAAAAAGAAAAAATCTGGGGGGATTATACACGTGGAGGCCATTCGCAGATATTTTCTGCCTATTATCCGGCTTTTTCTTGGCCTGCTGCTTATCGCCAGTGTCTTCCTGATTGTCGCCAATGCCACCGGTCGCTACGTCTTTCTCGCACCGATTATCTGGGCTGAAGAAGTCCTGGGATATGTTCTCGTTTGGACCGTTTATCTCGGTAGCATTCTGGTTACCTGGGATGGTGGCCATCTCAAAATGGACCTTCTCTCCCGAACCCTGCCGGGAATTTCCAGGACCATCGTCAACAGCATCTCTGTTTCGGTTTTTATCTTTATCGGTGGCCTGATTGTCTATCAGTCCTGGTTCGCCATAGCCGATTTGACGCATGTCAGTCAGGTTGCGGAAATTCCGATGAACTGGCTGCATGCAATCATTCCCGCCTCCTTCGTCGTTATCGTTTGCTGCATTCTGATACGGTTTCGCGATAATCTGACAGGCGTGCTGGAGAGCGAAGCTGATCGTGTCGAAGCGCTGCGCGAAGCAGCTGCCGCCGCCGAACTTGCAGCCCAACGAGCGAGCAAGGACTAAGCCCGATGGAATTATTTCTCGTCATGGGGGTCCTTCCGGTCATTCTCCTGATCCTGGGCTTTCCGATCTTTGTCATTCTGATGGTGTCATCCGTTATCACCATCCTGTTCATCATGGACCTGCCGATCACCATGGTGCAGATCGAGCTTTTCGGTAGTGTCGATAATTACAAGCTGATAGCTGTACCGTTTTTTATCTTTGCCGGCGCCATCATGGCGCAGGGGGGTATTTCCCGCCGTCTGGTTGACTGGGTGGTCTCATTGCTCGGTGCAATTCGTGGCAGTCTGGCTCTGACAACCGTTGGCGCCTGCACCATCTTTGGCGCGATTTCAGGATCCAGCCCGGCCACCGTTGCGGCCATCGGTGGTATGTTGTTCCCATCACTGCGCGAAAAAGGCTATCCGGAGAAATTCGCCAGTGGTTTGCTAGCCTCGTCCGGTGCCATCGCTGGTATTATCCCGCCATCAATAGCCATGATCCTGTATGGTGCTGCGGCAGAAGAATCTGTTCGACACCTCTTTATCGCCGGGGTCCTGCCCGGCCTGTTTATTGCCTTCGTCATGGGGCTCTATATCTATTTTTACGCCCGCAAACGCGACATTCAGGAAGGCGAAAAATTCACCGTAAAACGCGTTGGGCGAACCACCAAGGCGGGTGCCTGGGCGCTCGGCACACCGCTGATCATCCTTGGCGGTATCTATGCTGGCATATTCTCGCCAACCGAAGCCGCAGGGGTTGCCTGCCTTTACGCAATCATTGTCGCCATGTGGGTCTATCGGGATATGACTCCCACCGGCCTGTGGAAGGTCACTATTGAGTCGGTCTATCTAACCGCGCAGGTGCTGATCATCGTTGGCGCGGCCACACTGTTTTCACGTCTTTTAACAATCGCTGGCGTTCCGCAATCAATGGTCGAATGGATTCAGAGCCTTGGCCTCGAAAGCTGGATGGTCTTGTTAATCATCAACCTGTTTTTATTGGCGGTTGGTTGTGTTCTTGACCCCGCCTCCGCCATTCTGGTCCTGGCACCGATTCTCAAACCGGTTATTGTAGCCGCCGGTATCGACCCCATTCACTTTGGCATCATTATGACTGTTAATGTGAGCATAGGGATGTTTACGCCGCCCTTTGGGTTAAACATATTTGTAACCCAGGCATTATTTCGAGTCCCCCTTTCAAGTCTTTACCCGGGGCTCGTTCCGTTTATCATTATCAACTTAATCGCGTTGGGCGTTATTTCGTATTGGCCGGACCTTTCGCTCGTTCTTGTCCGGCTATTAGGCTAAATAATTCATTTAGACGATTTTAACAGGAGGAAAAGGAAGAAATGATTATTAAATCCGTTTTGGCAACTGGTGCCGCCATCGCCGTTCTCGCGGCCGGGGCCGCCCAGGCGCAATATAAAATGAATATCGGGATGGTCACCATCAATGACCCGCAGCATGCCCTCGCCAAAGAATATAAAAGAATGATTGAACAGCGCAGCGGCGGTAAAATCCAGGTAAAGGTTTTCCCGGCGGGACAGCTCGGCAAAATTCCGCGTCAGCTTGAAAACCTCAAGATTGGCGCGCAGGCGGCTTTTCTGTCACCGCCCGGTTTTCTCTCCGGCATGAATGTTGCCTTTCAGGCACCAGACGCCCCCGGTATCTACAAAAACTACTGGCACGCGCATAATGCCCTGACCACACCGAAGTTCCGGACGCCTTATCTGAAATTGGCGGAGAAGCACGGCATTCTCGGTATCTCCATTTACAATTATGGACCTACCTCGATTGCTTCTCGGAAACCAATTCGGACTCTCAACGATCTTAAAGGGCTCAAGGTTCGTGTTCTGGCTACCAAAATGGAAAGCAAGCTCGCTAAAACTCTTGGCATGACGGGTGTTCCTATGCCCTACCTCGAGGTTTTGCCTGCGCTGCAACGTAAAACCATCGATGGCTGCCGTAGCTCGATCGTCGTGATGGGTGCCACCAAGTTCTTCACAACGACCAAATCTATCACGCTGATCGAATCCGGCATGATCCCGAGTGTGCTGTTTGTCAGCAAGCGCTGGATGGCGAAACTGCCGAAGGACCTGCAGGCAATGGTCATCAAAACCGGCCGTGATGCAGAAGCCTTTGCCGGTAAATTCGCTGCCAACGCAAACAAGAATGCGGAAGCATTGTGGAAAAAGAACGGCGCCGAAGTTATTCGTCTGTCAGCCGCTGATCAGGCAGAAGTCACGAAAAGACTTGCGCCACTTGGTGATGAGTTCCTGGGTGGCAACCCCAAGACCTCTAAGATGTATGGCATTCTTAAGGACGTTCTGAAAACAGCGTCTGCCGACGCACCAAAATAAAAAGCGATTGATACACGACATGATGGGGCCAGGCGGAAACGTCTGGCCCTTTGCCGTTTTGCTGCATAACAGGTAGGCCCTATGAGTAATAAAAAAACATATGATTACATTATTGTTGGCGCAGGGTCCGCCGGGTGCACTCTCGCCAACCGCCTGACTGAAGAGAGCGATGTAAACGTCCTGGTGCTCGAAGCTGGTGGCCAGGACAGGGACCCTCTCATTCACGTCCCGCTGGGCTGGGGGAAAATTCTGTTTAACCGCCTCCATGACTGGGGTTATTTCACCGAACCTGAGCCAGAACTGAATAATCGCGAAGTTGAATGCGCCCGGGGCAAGGTAATTGGTGGATCATCCTCGATAAACGCCATGGCCTACGTGCGCTGCCACCCTGCCGATTTCGATCGCTGGGAAAACATGGGTCTGAAAGGCTGGTCCTATGCTCATGCCCTACCCTATTTCAAACGCTCAGAAAACTGGGAAGGCGGCGAAACCGAAATTCGCGGCAGTGGCGGTCCTCTGACCACTATCCAGAATATCTACCCGGACCCGCTCAAAGAGGCCTGGCTGGAAGCCGGACTCGCAGCGGGATATCCCGTCACCGAGGACTATAATACAGAGAACGAGGGCTTCTGCGTGATGCAGTCGACTATCCGCAAGGGCAAACGGTGCAGTGCGGCGGTCGCCTATCTTCGCCCTGCGATGAAACGGCCAAACCTCACAGTTCTCGATAAATCGCTCGTCTTAAAAGTTATCGTTGAAAATGGCCGGGCGATTGGCGTCGAATATTCGCGCAATGGCCGGACAGAAACGGTTCACGCTGACCGCGAAGTTGTTCTGTCTGGCGGCGTTATCAACTCGCCCCAACTATTGATGCTTTCGGGCATTGGAAACCCCGAAGAACTCAAGCGACATGGCATTGATTGCAAAACCGCATTGCCGGGTGTCGGTCAAAATCTGCAGGACCACATTGGCGTCGGTATTGAATTCGAGCGAACTGCGGACGGACCATTCGTAGGGCATCTACGTTATGATCGAATCGCGCTTGCGATGCTGCGGGCCTATTTTATGGGCGATGGATTCGCAACCGAGATGCCGGGCCCCATCATGGCCTTCCTCAAAAGCCAGACTTCGCTGCAACAGCCCGATATCCAGCTGCTTACCCGTTTCGTCCCGCCAGAATCGCAGCCTTGGTTCCCGGGCATTCGCCAAAAACCCAAGGACGCCTTTATGTGCCGTCCGGCTGTTTTACATCCCGAAAGTCGTGGAGAACTCAAATTGAAGTCCAGCGACCCACGCGACAAGCCGGCTATTCATCAAAATTTCTTAACGGCGGAAAAGGATTGGGAAACGCTGCGCACCGGGTTTGACATGGTACGAGATATCGCAAATCAAAAGCCATTAGACCCTTTCCGTGGACCTGAAATACAGCCTGGCCCCGGTGTGACCAGTAAAGCCGATATTGACGCCTATATACGGCAAACGGCCTGGACCGTTCATCATCCAGCCGGCACCTGCAAGATGGGCACGGACAATGATGATATGGCGGTTGTCGATAATGAACTTCGGGTTCGCGGCATAGACTTACTTCGGGTCATTGATGCCTCTGTGTTCCCCGACATGCCTGGCGGTAATATCAACGCACCAGTGATTATGATGGCAGAAAAAGCGTCAGACCTTATGCGAGCAAAAGAGCCCCTCGCGCCAGCGTCGTTCTAGGAACGGGCGTTATTTTTTGAGTTCCAAAACGGCGATCAGCGGCAGGTGATCACCACCAATCCGCGGACCGGTTTCCAGCGAGATCGTCCGGAATTTCTTATCGTGCAGAATATGATCGATCGGCACTTGTACCTGCCGTGGCAATAAACCAGGCCAGGTAGGCGTCAAGCCACGCCCACGCCGCGGATCAATTAGGCCACTATCTCTAATGAATTTCCTAAATCGAGCATTATACGGTGTGATGTTAAGATCGCCGGCGAGGATAGACGGAACTTCCGGCTCATCCAGACGCCAAAGCGTCAACATTGCCAACCCCTCATTTCGCGTCGCGACGGCCCTATTTGACAAGGGGGGTGGTGCATGGGCGCCAGCAAGTCTTATGCGAGTGCCTTTAAATTTCAACTCCAGAAAAACCGCCGGCACCGGTATCACTGGCAAACTTACGACACGACTTTGACTAATCGGGTGTCGTGAAAAGATGGCACTGCCAAAATTATCATTGCGCGGACGGGCAACTCGATAAGGATATTTTTTCAGCAAGGGTGTCAGTTCAGAAATCCAAAGAGAATTTACTTCTTCCAAAACGATGACATCGGCATCCGTTCCGAGAAGCCATCCATTAACGGCAGCGAAATGACGGTTTATCGTCAAAACATTCATTTGAACTATCTTTATCCGCTCACCCTGCACCTCCTGAGACACACCATCCTTGGTCGGCAGAAACGGAAACAGCCAAACAAAATCTCCGACGAGGCCAACGACCACAAAACCAAAAATCCACCCACTCCCTGGCCGCTGTCTTAAAATGAAAACAACTATCAACAGTACGAGTCCGCCATAAGCACCCTGTAATGGAAAATGGCTAATTCGTTCCAAAGCCGAGCCGGGAGACTCTAGCCTTGGTGCTATCGCCACCAAAACAGGGACCAATGCAAACCAGAAAAGGACTCGTTTAAATGGGGACGCAAAAGTGGGTCGTGAAAATCTCATCAAACCCTGTAACAGATTTACCCAGCGTAAGGCGATTTTACACGTCCCGCGATTTCTGGCGAGTCTGATGAATACCGGTAGGCCCGAAAAAGAGAATTGCCCGAGCCACCACGTTCGAAACCAAACCAGTTATAGCCACCAAAGAACGGGGATACATATTCCCAGACTATTTTCTGATCGGGGGTAACTTCAAACACACGCCCCATCTGCCCTTCACAAATCAGCGTATTACCCGACCAAAGCCGCTGCGCCCCGGAAATATTCGGGCTGAAGAATGTCCAGGTTGGCTGCCCGCGATAATCCCAGACCTCCTCTCCGGTTTCGGGGTTGAGTTCGATTACCCGCGAGAACGGATTGATTGGTGTGTAAATACCGTTCGCAAAGAACAGCAGGTTGCCATTGTCCAGCATCTGAACATCGTGAGTGGTTCCCCACATGACATCTTTTTTCATCCAGCGGAACTTTTTGGTCTGCCTGTCGATAATCGCCAACGTATGCGTTCGACGGAAGCTGACCAGCACATCACCATTTTCCAGCGGGAAACAGGCATTGGCGTGAGCGAACTCCTCGCGGTCACAGGAGTCAATCAACGGATGGGCCTCAATATCTTCATCGAGATGAAAATGCCATTCCCAGACGGTTTCGCCAGCAGGATTCACCTCACGGATATAATCACCATAGATAATCCCGTCATGTTCGCTGCCGGGAATGCCACCGACCACCCGCCTGGCGTATTCATCGGGTAATGGCTCCCAGCCGAGATAGATCGTGTTACCGTTGGGACAGCGGCGGAAATCATGATGCTGACCATGATCTTCATATTCCCAAACAACGTTGCCTTCCCAGTCATATTCGCGCATCAACCCGCCCTTGCCGCGGCGCAAGGGCGGTCCTTCCGTCGTGCGACCGGACCACAGGAGATTGCCGGTCGGCAACAAGTAGGCGTAGTTGCCGGGCGTTAGGGGAAAATGCCAGTTATGGAGAACCTCGCCCCGCATGCCGATAACATAGGCTTCCTTGCTGACCAATGGCACGATCAGCGTATAGCCGTCCGTCGCATGGCCCTGATCGTAAAGCAAAACCCCGGTATCACGATGCCGCATGGCTAGCTCCCTTTTTGCATGTTCATTTTTCCTATCATACCGACAAATTCCCGCAAACTGCACCTCCCCCATCACCTCTTCATGCGGTAAGCTTTACAGAAAAGAGGACGTCACGATGCAAAACCCAAATCTCGATGGTCATTCAATGGCGCCGCACGAGGTCGAATTTACCGGCGGCACGGGGACACTAAAAGGATTCCTGTTTCTGCCGCCGGGCAAAGGCCCGTTCCCCTGCGTTATTGATAATCACGGCAGCGCCACACCACCCGGCACAACCGATCTGTCACACCCGCAAACCGCCGCCTTGTTTCTGTCCTGGGGCTGCGCCTATCTGTTTCCGCATCGCGCAGGGTATGGCAACTCACTTGGCGTTGTCGTGGGCGACGAAGTGCCTGCCCCACGTGGAACTGCAGAGCATGACGAACAGATGTCGGCACGGTTACAGCGCGAGAACAAGGATGTTATCGCGGCCCTCGATTATGTTTCCGGGCTCGATGAGGTCGATGCCGACCGCATTATTATCATGGGCAGCTCTCTCGGCGGTATCCACACCTTACTCGCGCTGGCTGCCGATCCTCGCTGGCGCTGCGGCGTGGATTTCTCGGGCGGCGCCAGCCAGTGGGCCAAACACCCGAAAATCAAACAGATGCTGTTGGATGCTGCTTCAACCCTGACTCAGCCGGTTTGCCTGATCCAGCCAGAGAATGATTTTAACACCGCCCCTACAACTGAAATCGCGGCACTTCTCGAACGGCGCGGCCACCCGCATGACGCCAGGATTTTCCCACCCTGGGGCACGGCGGGGCCCGAAGCCCACCGTTTTTGCGCTGCCGGACAACAAATCTGGGGCCCCTTCGTTCACGACTTCCTTGAAAGGTATTGTAACCACAATGACCAATGATCTGCCCTACGCCCTGCCGCCCGACCCCAATACCAAGGCGCCTTCGTTCGAGGTGCCCGACAAGGCCTGTGATACACATTTTCATATATTCGGTCCCCCGGATCGTTTCCCTTTCGCTGAGACGCGACGTTACAACCCGCCGGGTGCCCCGATCGAGCACTATCAGAATGTGCAAAGATTGACGGGGCTGACACGGGCCATTGCGGTCCAACCGACAGCGCATGGCATGGATAATTCGGCGATCCTGCATGCGGTTGCGCAGTCCAACGGTAATATGCGGGCTGTCATCCGGTTCAATGAGAAAACCACCGATGCAGAGCTCGAAGCCCTGCATGAGGCCGGAACACGTGGCGCACGGTTCTCGCTCATGTCTGATCGACCCGGCAGTTCAGAAATGATCGAACACGCGATCCCACGGATGCAAAAGCTTGGCTGGTCCCTGGTTCTGCATGTCGAAACCGATCATTTCATCGATAACGAG
>CALIBP010000025.1 GCA_938048165.1 uncultured Alphaproteobacteria bacterium
ATATTTGATCTGCCAATCGCCATCAATTTTTTGCCAGTAGACCGGGTTTTCTGCGCTGGCGTGGTTACGCCATTGCCACCCGGCATTTGTCCAAAGCTCTTCTCTTTCGTAGCCACCGGCTTCAACGAATTCAGCAAACTCGGCATTTGTCACCGGCGCCTTGGATATAGAGAAGGGTTTCACTTCATAACCCTGCCCCCATTTCTCGTTATCCATAAAGTAGGGCGCCTTAGGGGAAGCCCCGAGCATATGGATGCCACCGGGAATCTCGACATCGCCAGGAAACGGGCCAGCTTCATCGATCGCTGTTGGTATGTCCTCTACGAATTGCGGCGGTGGATAGCCATGTGTCTGTCTGGTGAAGGTAAATGCTTCGTCATGCATATCTTCGTGAAAGGCCGTCAGCTGCGTGAAATAGGAATTCTCAACAGAAGCCAAATCGTCAGAACCAAGACGATCAATGATCGAGTCGCGAATGGTTTCCCGATACCGAATTGTTGACTCAAGATTGGGGAGATCCAAATCCCAACGCGTAGCATGAGCAACAGCCATTGAATCATAGAGCGCGTCCGCATTTTCCAAGACCGGTCGCCGCTGATCGCGATCGCGTAAAATAAATTTCTCATGAAACCAGGCAATGTGGCCTATCTCCCACAGCATGGGATTTACGATGCCAAGTTTTGGACCCATCAACTGTTCATCATTGAGCCCTTCGATCAACGCAAGCGTTCTTGCATCAGCATCGCGAATAGTTTGCTCAAGATATTTAGTCGGGACTTGCTTTACTTTTGGAAAATCAGCCATGCCTGCATCTCGTCAATTTACGCTTATCGAAAATAACCTGTTCACACCCAATCCGAAAAGATCATGTTTGCATTGCATAACCACCGGATGGACGGAAGCGGACAGCTATGAGATAAGGTCATGGAAATCCGGATTCTCATTACACGTCAAAGAAAGGATAAGCGCTGTGGAGTTCGATAACGAATTTGAGGTTCCAGTCCCTGTAGACCAGGCTTGGGAAATTCTCATGGACATTGAGCGGATCGCCCCGTGCGTGCCCGGTGCCGAACTAACCGAGGTCGTCGACGACAAGACCTATAAGGGCAAGATATCGGTTAAGCTAGGCCCGGTTGCCCTGACCTTTAATGGCCAAACTACATTTGAAGAACTCGACGTTGCGAATCACAGTGCGAAGCTAAAAGCTCAGGGAACAGATGCCAAAGGCCGTGGCGGCGCACATGCCAATGTCGCGTTCCATATGGAACCCAGCGATAACGGAACCAAGGTAATAATTGAGACCAACCTTCAGCTGTCAGGTGCTGTAGCCCAGTACGGGCGTGGCGTCGGTATGGTGAAAGACCTGTCCCAGCAAATAATTAGCCAGTTCTCAGAGAATCTGAAAAAGAACGTCATCGACGCCGAAGCGGGTACAACCACAGGTGATTCTGGTGCCACGACAGCAGAAACCGCTGCGCCGCAAGATACAGGGACCCCTCCGCCCGCCGCCGCGCCGGTACAGGTTGGTGGAATGGGACTGAAGGTAATCTGGAATGCGATTAAACGTCTATTTGGCGCGAAAGACACCTAGACCTGATATACCTTAATGTAACTGGCGGTCGTCTTCGCTCGTCGTATCATCACTAGGGGCCGCGGACGTTGGTCCCGCCTGATGATGAACAATTTTCCAAACCTTCCCCTCGCGATGAAAGACATTCGTCGCGATCAGGGAGCCGCCCGGAAGTTCTTCGAAACACACAACACTCGCGACGTCGCCATAAACCAGTGCCTTTGCATCACGACATTTAATTTCAGGTGATTCCGGGTTGGTCAAAATTGCAGCCCAGCTCGTCACTATTCCCTGACGATCAAAAATCGGCCCCCAACCCGGATGTAAGCAGCTAACCGGAACAACATCGGACCAAAGCTCTTCCATGACCTTGGGGTTTCGGTCAGCAAAGGCCCGATAAAATACTTCATTGGCGAACAAAACTTCATCTACATCTGACAAGACCATTATTCCTTATTTTCGGCAAACATCGCCTTTTCAATTCGGCAATCGATCAAATTCTCCCGCTTGGTTTCGCCAAGCTAGATCTCCAACTTTTCTGAGTTGTTTGCGACTGCTTTTCTGTTGTCTGAGAAAAACCAAATAAGGGCGCCCGGAAGAGATAATATAAGGATCACAAATCCAAACGCCACAGACAAAACAAGCGCATTTTCAGGCGCCACATCTATTGTTCCGAGCATTGCAATCATGGCACCTTCCCGCACGCCCCAGCCCGCAAATGAAATTGGCAACAGAGAGGCCAATATTACCGGCGGTATCAAAACCAACAGCGCTGAAATTTCGACCTCAATGGACAGACCTCGCGCAAGGGCAAACATAACCAAGACCATGAGAATTTGGTTGGTAATCGACAATCCCAAAACCTGAGGGCCAGAACGGCTTGGCGCCAGAACGACACGGGAATTTTCAGCGAGCGATGTAATTGAATGAAAGAATCGCGACGGCAACATTCTATTAAACAGCACCATCAATCGATCAAGCCACAAAAAGGCAAGCAACCCAACAAAGATTGTCGCAACAAGAAAAGCAAGGATAACCAGGATCGTCGTATCATCGATAAATCGTGCGGCCAGGGGAAATGTCAGCAACACAAGAATTGCTAGGCCAACAAGTGCTGTTACACGGTCCAACAGGACGCTGCTGATGGCTCGCTTTAAAACACCATCCTTGCGGTAAAACATCCAGATACGTACAGCATCTCCACCCAGGTTTGATGGCAATGCCTGATTAAAGAACATTGCGATCCATACCAGAGCGAAAGCAGTCCGCCGCTGCAAATTTCCACCCAATGCCGCGACAATTACATGCCAACGCCATGTCGCGACAACCATCGACGCCAACAATAACATTGCAGCAATGCAAAAAGCGCTCCACTCAATACCTGCGACCCGAATCAGGGCTGCTTCAACGTCATAGGCCTGAAACAGGAAGTAAAGAAGGGCAAGGGAAACGAACGCTTTAGCAATCGCAAAACCGGTCTGCCTTGCTGATGAATTGCCAGGAGCCCCAGGTTTGGTGGTCATGCCAGATAAATTCCGTATCCATTTACAGCCAAAAACCTAAATCGCTGTATCCGACTAGTCATTAAGTGAATAATTACAAAATCCACAGCTAATTTTAGCGGAGAAATGGCGCGCCCGGGAAGATTCGAACTCCCGACCCCTAGATTCGTAGTCTAGTGCTCTATCCAGCTGAGCTACGGGCGCTTTGCTCGCATATTGGCGAAATCCCAGCAGATCGGCTGGGAAGAGGCGCGGACGTTACTGAAATTGGCATGGATTGGCAAGCGTTCCGACAATAGCTTTCAGAATTCTTTGTAATTCAGCTTGTTAAGCAATACCCCTTTGAGTAATATCTGCGGGAATCAAGGGGTTGGCACAATTTTCAACAGTCGGTTCATGGCGTTAACTCGCCGTATATCAGTTTTCAACAATCACTACGGGTGAGGCCCGAATACATGGCCCGAGCACTTTCCCACGTAACAGTTATATGTTCAGCCGTCGCATTGTCGGCCTGTTCGTTTTCAATGGATTCACTGTGGCCGTCATTGACAGGTGATAGCTCCAGCGCTGCCGCGGCCTCGCAAGCGAGGAAGGCAATTCCAATTGCGCCTTCCCAGGGTGAAAGACGGAATCAACCAATGATTGGCGCTGCGGCTCCACCGAATCTAGGAACCACGAATTTTGTTCCGCCGCCAGTAACACCAGGCCAATCAACTGGAACGTTCGTCGGGCAAAAAACCAATTTGCTACGCGGCGAATTGCAGCGCATGCGGCAACAAATTCGTCAGCAGAATAGCACTTTGCAGGCTATTCGGCGCGAAACGGGAACCCATTCTCTCGCATATCACAGCGCAATTGCGTCAATTAATTCCCGTCTTCAGGTCGGAACGACACCCGGCAATCCGTACATGGTCAATCAATGGAATATTGCCCAA
>CALIBP010000026.1 GCA_938048165.1 uncultured Alphaproteobacteria bacterium
GCCTGCCTGATTCCGACTTTTGTCTATATCAGGTCGAAAGATAGAGCACCGATGCCGTTTATGGCTCTAACCGGCGGGTATTATGCTGTGTTTTTTGCAATATCTGTTTTCTTTTTCCCGACCCCGCGTCCACTCCCCAAATATGGCGTCCAGGTCAGTGGGTTAAGTTTGGAAGGAATGACCCTCGTCCTCGTTGGCGTCGGTATCATGATCGGAAGCTATTTTTTCACCGAGAAAGTACTTGGCAAGAAGCTTCCTCACCTCCGATTGCCGCAGCACTATTCGGCAATACGGCTCCGCATATTATTGTGGCTCCTGATCGTGAGCTACCTGGCATGGCACGCAGTACCACCCTTTAAAGCCGTGCCTTCTATCGGACAATTTATCCAACCAGCCGGACCCCTTGCGATCGGTATGATGATCGTTCTTTGGCGCAGGGGCGAACTTCCAAAAACAGACGGTCGTCTTTGTTTGTTCATAGTCCTGCCTATTATTCTGCTACAGGCGTTCCTTTCCGGCTTACTGACAAGTTTTGTTCTGCTTTGTGCGTTTTTGGCAATCGTCCTTTTTTATACAGGTATTCGGAGGTTCTGGCTGTACGGCCTTATCCCCGCATTATTTGTGATAGCGGTCTATCCTGGCGTCGCAGGTTATCGCGCCCCTTCATGGGGAGCTGAAAGCAAAAAATTCAACGTGATGGAACGGGTCAAAGTCTTTTATGAGGCCACTCAAGAAGCGTGGACCAGAAAACAACATTTCGACGTAACAGTACTCGAGCCCTTGATTCACCGGTTGTCAGGACATGTCTTGCTTAGCAAGGTCGTAGAGCCTACGCCCTCAAAGGTCCCCTATTGGAACGGCGAAACCTACAAACCTACGCTTACAAATATAATTCCCCGGATTATATGGCCTGAAAAACCCCGAGAAATGACCGGCCAGAGTTTTGCCCACCGTTATGAAATGATTGCTCCAGAAAACACAACGACCTCTATTAACATGCCGTGGGTAATTGAAATGTACGCCAATTTTGGGCGATCCGGCATCCTGTTGGGAATGGCATTGGTCGGGGCTTTCCTCGCCATTTTATCCGCGATCTTTAATCGGTCGACGATGACACCGTTAGAATTCGTCGTCGGTGCCGCTATTATTTTTCCACTTGTCTATCCCGCGTCGAATTTTTCGCTCATGACCGGCACATTGCTGCAGCTCACCGTCGCCTTGTGGCTTTACTTCAGGGTTGGACTCACTATCGGCAGACCAAACAAGGAAACGCCATAATACGTCAGCGTTTCACCTCACAGGTCAACTGCCAGGTGACTGCGCCTTTTTTAGCGCGGTTGTCATAATTGATGCGAGACTTCTTAAAGCTGGCGCGAGCTGCATCTGCCAGGCCTTCCTGAACAACATCAGGTAAATCCTCAAAGACAACATCAATCACCAGAGGCTGCTTCGGAGCCGTATTTCGCTTATTCGCTGGTTTCTTTTTTTTCGCCCAGATGTCATCCCAACCTGATCGATATTCCGGCGTCTTGGTGTTGCTGAAAAATCCGTAATGCACGGCGCTGGAACCGCCGACAGATTCCTTACTGGATTTGCCGACTTCGCTAGACGTCTTCGCCGGACTGCTCTCTGTCGACGTTGATTTAGCCGGTGTGTCACTCATTTATCGGAACTCCTCTCAGAATTTTAACGTGCGATTGCTACACCGGGCCTGGGCCCGGCTGCAACCTCATTTTAACGCTTGTTTTAACGGGTGGATTTGCCCGGAGGCGCCGCCTTCAATTTCCGGCCAAGGAAGGAAATGGTTTTGCTATAGAGCAATTCCTTAATTTGCTTCCAGTGCGAGAACTTGATGAGCTGATCGACCTGCCCGAACAGCGGTAATGGAAGATCACGTGCCTGTGCGAGATCCATGGCGATATCCATATCTTTCTCATGCCACGTAAAACGCGTGCCGTCCCATTCTTCCAGCGTTCCGTTCCGACCCGGCGCCTGCAACAAAGTTTCCCGCATTTTTTGAGTATCGATGCCGTAGCATTTAGCCAAAAGCAGTACTTCCTGGTTGGCCAGGCTGTGTACCCAATGCAGCATATTATTGACCGTTTTACCGATCTCACCACAGCCAAGAGCACCAAGGTGATGAACCGCACGAGAATAGCATTCAATAACCGGCGTCGCTTTCTTAACATCAGCTTTGGAGCCACCGACCATCGAAGCTAGCGTCCCGTTTTTCGCACCACCCAGACCAAAACAGACAGGAGCATCAACCACTTTAAGACCACCTGTTTTGGCAATTGCCGCTGCTTCCAGAATCATGTCGGGATGGCTCGTTGCCGTAATGACCAATACAGTTCCTTTTTTCGGCTTACTTTTGGCAAGGTCGCTCACAACCTGCCGCACCTGATCGTCATAACCGACCATGATAATAATCACGTCGCAGACGCTGCCGAGATGTTTAAGGGAACCTGAAGCCTTAGCCCCTTTTTTTACCATCGCGTTAACAGCTGCCTTGCTCAAATCATAGGCATATACATCCTTGAATTTTCCGCTCTTGATGCAATGGCCCGCCATGTGGTTACCCATGGCGCCGACGCCAACAAATCCAACGTTCATCATTGTCTCTCTCCCTCAGCTCTGCGTTATTGGTGACGCACCTTATAACGGACCGAGGGAGAGTGGACAATCATCGGCGGAGAAACCTCTAGGCAGCGATCGCCTGAACACCGTTCAGGGTCAGACCATCATCACCCGCCGACACCTGAACTGTTTCACCATCTTGGATCGTTCCCTCCAGCACCATCGTCGCCAGTGGATTTTGCAGATGGGTCTGGATGACCCGTTTCAAAGGGCGGGCACCGTATACCGGATCATAACCGGCATCCGCCAGCCAGTTCCGAGCGGCGGAATCGAGTTCCAGTGACACTTTCCGATCCTCCAGCATTGCCTTGAGGTCAGCGAGCTGGATATCAACAATTGTTGCCATGTGACTTCTAGCCAAGCGATGGAACAACAATAGATCATCCAGACGATTCAGGAATTCCGGACGGAACGCACGGCGGACGACCGACAATACCTGCTCACGAACTGCATCTGAATCGGCACCATCTTCCTGCGCCGCCAAAATCTCACTGCCGAGATTGGAGGTGAGAATGATTAACGTATTACGAAAATCGACCGTCCGCCCTTGACCATCGGTCAAGCGACCATCATCGAGAACCTGCAACAAAACGTTAAAGACATCGGGATGTGCCTTCTCAACTTCATCAAACAGGATCACCTGATAAGGACGACGGCGAACCGCTTCCGTCAGCGAGCCCCCTTCCTCGTAGCCAACATATCCTGGAGGGGCACCAATCAACCGCGCTACAGAGTGCTTCTCCATAAACTCTGACATATCGATGCGAACCATCGCGCTATCATCGTCGAACAAAAACGCCGCCAGCGCTTTCGTAAGCTCGGTCTTGCCAACACCTGTTGGCCCGAGGAACAGGAACGAACCGATCGGCCGATTAGGGTCTTGTAATCCCGCGCGGGCACGCCTGGTTGCATTACTGATTGCACTGATTGCCTCTTCCTGACCAACGACACGCGCTCCCAAAACCTCTTCCATTTTGAGCAATTTCTCGCGTTCGCCTTCGAGCATCTTGTCCACAGGAATACCTGTCCAGCGCGAGACGATCGACGCAATGTCAGAATCCTTTACCTCTTCGCGGAGCATACTGGTTTCCTCTCCCTCATCGGATTCAGACATACGCTGCTCGAGTTCCGGAATAACGCTATACATGAGCTCACCGGCTCGTGTTAGGTCGCCATCTCGCTGGGCGCGTTCCAGTTCATTGCGGGCTTGGTCCAGGTCTTCATTTACCTTCTGCGAGCCAGCAATCTTTTCCTTCTCTGCCTGCCAGATACTGGTCAATTCCTGCTGCCGCTCTTCCAGCTCGGCTAGATCCAACTCCAGCTTTTCAAGCCTGTCGCGAGAAGCAGCATCGTCTTCTTTATTTAACGCCTCTCGTTCAATCTTCAGTTGGATAATTCGACGATCAAGTTCGTCAATCTCCTCAGGTTTGGAATCGACCTCCATCCGCAGGCGGGAGGCCGCCTCATCAACCAGGTCAATCGCTTTGTCTGGCAAGAACCGATCTGTGATATAGCGATTGGCCAGCGTCGCTGCCGACACGATAGCACCGTCGGTGATCCGAACACCGTGATGGAGTTCATATTTCTCTTTGAGGCCCCGCAAGATCGATACGGTATCCTCAACCGACGGTTCGGCCACAAACACTGTCTGAAAACGTCTCGCGAGGGCGGCATCTTTTTCAATATGTTTGCGATACTCATCCAAAGTGGTCGCACCAATACAATGCAGTTCACCGCGCGCTAACGCAGGTTTCAGCATGTTCGATGCATCCATCGCGCCATCGGCACCGCCGGCACCAACAAGTGTGTGCAATTCATCAATGAACAGAATAATCTCTCCCTCGCAGGCATCTATTTCCTGCAACACAGCTTTGAGCCGTTCTTCAAACTCACCTCTAAATTTTGAGCCAGCAATGAGCGCCCCAAGATCAAGCATCATGAGTCGCTTATTTCGGAGACCTTCAGGAACGTCACCATTGATGATGCGTTGCGCCAGTCCCTCGACGATGGCTGTTTTACCAACACCTGGCTCGCCAATCAGAACCGGGTTATTCTTTGTACGTCTTGCTAATACCTGGACGGTCCGCCGGACCTCTTCATCTCGCCCGATAACGGGGTCGAGTTTGCCCTCTCGCGCCCGCTCAGTAACGTCGATAGCGAACTTCTGAAGCGCATCAAAATTATCTTCTGCTGACGCACTATCAGCCTTTCGGCCTTTACGAACATCTTCAATAGCAGCGTTCAACGCCTGTGGGGTGACATCAGCATTTGCCAATGCATCACCAGCAGCAGTTCCAGACGAAAGTGCGAGGGCTAGCAACAGCCGCTCGACCGTTACATAGCTATCGCCGGCTTTTGTCGCGATTTCCTCCGCGCGTTCAAAAAGGCGGCCAATTTCGGACGACAGTCGAACATCACCTGCGCCACTGCCAGCTACTCTCGGTATTTTATCTAGGGCCACATCCACAGCGGCAACGGCTTTCGCAGCGTTACCGCCTGCTGCCTCAATTAAATTCGACGCCAATCCCTCTTTATCATCCAACAGGACTTTTAGAAGATGGGTGGGCTCAAGGCGCTGATGTTCGCTGTTATTGGCAAGGGTGACAGCGGACTGAACGAAACCGCGCGAGCGGTCAGAATATTTCTCAAACTCCATATCGGGCAACTCCCTTTAGAGACATTGCGTAAAAGTGCTCCCGGATACCGGCGAGCGTTTCGATTGGGACCCAAAACCGGCGTCCCACCGAAGATATGGTGCTAAAGGCCAGATCTCGCAAGAGGGGTTACCGCGCCGCCGGAACATTGGACAGCCGCACGAACGATAACACTGCCCAAATACGAAATTCTGGCAAAATCTGTTAAAGGAAAGGTTGACATAAATACGTCAGCGCATCACGCCGGTGCAGTTTCTTCCGGCTCTTCAGCTACAGGCTCCTGCACAACTTCAGTGCGTTCGACCGTTGCTTCATCTGCCTCAGCGGGTTCATCGGTTGCATCCACTTTTTCTGCTTCTGCTTCACCATTGGCGTTTGGTGCTAACTGTTCTACAGCGGCCGCACCATTACCATAATTGCCACTTTCTTGAGCACCATTGGCGGCATTTGATTCGGTCGCCCCGTTACTTCGGTCGTTGCGATTATCACGCTGCTGTTTTTCCTGATTAGCAGCAGCGTTCGCACTTAGAACACGATAATAATGCTCAGCATGCTGATAATAGTTTTCCGCCCGAACCGGATCACCGGCTGTCGTCGCTTCCCGGGCAAGCGTCTGGTATTTATCAACAACTTGCTGGGGCGTGCCCCGAACCTTCACGTCGGGTCCGTTGCTGTCCACATTGTTGTTTCGTTGCTGCCGATTATTGTTACCGCGTCCCGGGTTGCCGCGTCCCCGCGGGCGCCGGTTATTAGGACCTGATCTCATCAATTCTAATCCGGTTATTGTTTCACTAACCCCCGAATGGCTTGCGAACACCGCGACGTCGTCCTGACAATCACGTTCCATCTTGGCAACCGCTGTTCCACGGTCGCTGTGGCTCTGCTCTCGCAGCCTTTTCAGGAACATTTGGGCGAGGTGCCTGTGGCCTTCCTCATTCGCCCGAGTTGCACCCTAGTGGGGATGACCCGCCTTTCCAACCCTTTTTTTCAACTTGGTTAAAACCTTCTAACGGCCAAAAACGCCACACCGTTCGACGCCATCGAAATCACATCGAGTTTCAATATGCTGTAACCCGGCGTCACCAAGTATTTTAATCACCGAGGCCATCTGACCCCGGCCGCATTCAATTGCGGCAATCCCATTTGATGTGAGCAATCGGTATATTTCGGGCGCGATTTCACGGTAAGCAGACAAACCATCTTCGCCCGCGAACAACGCGGACGCCGGTTCATATATTGCGACTTCTGGCTCAAGGTCACCACGTTCCGGATCTGCGATATATGGAGGGTTGCTCAAAATGAGATCGAAGCTGCCTGACACAGCATTACCCCATGACGACGATACAAAGGTCGCGCGGTCATCCACTGAATTCTTTTCGGCATTTTGCCGCGCAATCGTTAATGCCGCCTCGGAACAATCAATACCGACCCCACTTGCTCCAGGCAATTCCGATAGAACGGCAATCAACAGACAACCGCTCCCTGTACCCAAGTCCAGAATAGATAATGGCTCCGGACAATCGCGCATGTGATCAAGAGCTGTTTCGATGAGAGTTTCACTGGCAGGGCGGGGGTCAAGAACATCTGCGGTGACGATAAACGGTAAACTCCAAAACTCCCTCTCGCCAATCAAATGAGAGACCGGTTCCCGTTTTTCCCGCCGCACAACCAGCGCCTCGAATTTCTCTAGGTCTTTTTCACCGAGGACGACATACGGATCAATGATAACGTTGGCCATCTCAAGATCCGCGCTATGGCACAATAGTATCCGAGCATCCATTTTTGGCGTATCAACCCCGACCGCCGATAGCCTGGCGATTGCCGTCTCTAATGCTGCGGCGATAGTAATCTCCGTCACTGTTCGGAAAATTCCGCCAATTGTGACGCCTGACCCTCGGCGGTCAGCGCATCAACCACCTCGTCGAGCGCTTCCCCTTCCATAACACGATCCAACTTATGTACCGTCAGGCCGATCCGGTGATCCGTCACACGGCCTTGTGGAAAGTTATAGGTTCGAATGCGTTCTGACCGATCACCTGACCCTACCTGCCCCTTACGAGTTTGAGCCCGGTCCGCCGCCGCAGCTTCCCTTTGCGCTTCATATATCCGAGACCGCAGAACTTTCATCGCCTTAGCGCGGTTCTTATGCTGAGATTTTTCATCCTGCTGGGTTACCACCACACCCGTGGGCAAATGGGTAATCCGGACTGCGCTGTCGGTCGTGTTGACATGTTGCCCGCCAGCCCCCTGAGACCGATAGGTATCAATTCGAAGGTCTTTGTCTTCGATAACGACGTCCACTTCTTCGGCTTCCGGCAATACCGCGACTGTGGCTGCGGATGTATGTATCCGTCCGCCGGATTCCGTTTCAGGAATTCGCTGCACTCGATGCACACCGGATTCAAATTTAAGACGGGCAAAAGCACCTTTACCCGTTATTTCCGCGACGGCCTCCTTTAGACCGCCAATGCCGGTTTCGGAAAGTTGCATGGTTTCAAAGCGCCAGCCCTGACGTTCGGAATAGCGCTGATACATTCTGAATAGATCAGCTGCAAACAGCGCCGCCTCATCGCCACCGGTTCCGGCCCGAACTTCAATAATTGCATTCTTTTCGTCGGCCGCATCCTTTGGCAACAAAAGCAGTTGCAATCGCTTTTCGATCTCTGGCAAGCGCTCACGCGCCTCGCGCATTTCTTCTTCGGCGAGACTACGCATTTCAGCATCGGATTCCGTATCGGCCACCATGCCACCAAGATCAGCGATTTCATTCTGAAGCGTCCGTAAATCTTCAATACATTCGACCACCGGCATCAGCTCTGCATACTCTTTGGACAGGCGAACAAATTCATCAGAATCCCCGCTATGCTCACCAGACATAAGTTGGGTGAGCTCGTCGCGCCGCGCAACGAGAACATCAAGCTTGTCATCAAAATTCACACCTTACCTCCTGAACCCTTGTCACCTGATTCATCCTCCAGTCCAAACAATCGGCCAATAGCGGCTTCTAACTCTGATAGCTCGACTGAATCCAACTCAGCGGCTTTGCGTAACGTTTCAGACGGCGAATGCAATAACCGATTAACCAGCAGACGGGTTGCAGCATCGACATCTACCGAATTTTCCTGCACGACCCCTTGTCGAATTTCTTCAAAATGCTGTCGCAGGGCAGAAACCGCCGTTACCGCTTCCCTGCCAGCGCGCGCTTTAACAAATAGCTGAACCTCTTCATGGATAATACGGGCTGCAAGGATGGCCTCCTCATCGCGTCCGGCCCGACCCTCCGTAGCAACGTTTTCGAGATCACCAAGGTCATAAACAAAGGCACTGTCGAGATCGTTTATCTGTGGCGGGATATCTGCCGGTACACCGGTATCAATTAGAAAAATTGGTTTACGTCGTCGAGCCAGTAATGCGTTTTCCACGATATCTTGCGAAAGGACATGGCGTCCGGCGCCAACGGCGGCAATAACGACATCAGCGTCCCGAAGACAGGTTTCCATTTGATCAAAGGGCGCATGATGCCCTCCCAATCGATTTGCTAGTGTTGTCGCCTGAACCTCTATTCGCGCGATGGCCGTGAGCCGGGCAAGACCGCGATTTCGGAAATGTTCAGCGATCAGCTCACCCATTTCACCAGCACCAATTATCAGAGCACCAATTTCCGATAACGGACCATGGATATTAAGAGCCAGTTTCTCAGCAGCCGCGGCAATCGAGACTGGCCGCTCCCCAATCGCAGTCTCCGTTCTCACGCGCTTGGCGGCACGATAGGATGCCTCAAGTAATGCATTGAGCGTCGTATCTACCATTTTGGCGTCGCGGGCCAGGCGATGGGCATCCTTGACCTGACCAAGAACCTGCGGCTCGCCGACAATTAAACTATCGAGAGACGCGGCGATCTCAAAAATATGCTGGACAGCATCGGTTCCCTCGAGTCGAACGCACTCCTCCGACAACCCAGACGCTGAAACGCCAACGCGATCTGCAAAAGCCTGAACAACGGCATCACAGGCCATATCAGGATCATCATGAATCAGGATCATCTCAACCCGATCACACGTCGAGAGCAAACACCCGTTGGAAATGCCGGCACCTCGCAGGGTCTCCAGAAAAGTGGGGATTTCTTCTGGTTCAAGAAACAGGCGTTCCCGCAAGGAAACGCTACTACTACGTTGATTTGCCCCGACCACAAGCAGCCGGGGGAGGCCCATGGCTGCAGTCATGACTGGCTAATTATATTGTTTCAGGTGGTCCGCAAGCGTCTCTAACGGCACTTCCCCTTGATCACCCGTATCAAGATTGCGCACCGTCACCGCCCCGCGTTCAAGTTCGTCAGGTCCAAGAATAATTGAAGCCAATGCGTTCAATTTATTAGCCCTTTTTAGTCGACGACTCATATTGCCGCGATATCCTAACTCAATAACAAAGCCCCGAGACCGAAGATCATGGGCAATTGCGAGGCTCCGACTTTGCAAATCGGGAACAACCGGGATGATCGCTATTGGTCGTTTCTCAGCTGGCGCATTCTCCGCCAGCATCGCTAGTCGTTCAATACCCGCTGCCCAACCAACGCCTGGGGTCGCGTTGCCCCCCATTTGCTCGACCAAACCGTCATATCGACCACCGGCAAGGACCGTTCCCTGTGCTCCGAGCGCCTCTGTCGTGAATTCAAACGCGGTATGACAGTAATAGTCGAGACCGCGTACAAGCCGTGAATTCAACTGATAGGTAATCGACAAGGCGTCGAGGCCTTCTGTAACCGCCGCAAAAAATTCCGCCGATTCTGCATCGAGGCTATCGGAAAATTCTGGGGCATTTGCCACGATTTCACGATCACGTTTATCCTTGGAATCCAGAATTCTAAGCGGGTTCCGCTCTAATCGATCCTGGCTTTCCTCGGACAAATCAGCGCGGAAATCATTAAAATAGGCAATTAGTTTCTCGCGATAGGCTCTCCGGCTCTCCGTATTGCCAAGCGTGTTCAGCTCTAGCGTCGCCTTTGAGAGAATACCAAGCCCATCGAGAACCGCGGCCCCCAATGCGATAACCTCAACGTCACCGAGGGGTTCGGCAACACCAAGGAGTTCGACACCCGTTTGATGAAACTGTCTGAAACGGCCTTTTTGCGGTCTTTCATACCGAAACATTGGCCCACGATAAAAATATTTGAGCGGGAGATTCTGCGCCAAACCACCAGAAATTAGCATTCTGGCAACACCTGCCGTTCCCTCGGGGCGCAAGGTAACTTCATCCCCACCCTTATCGGTGAAAGTATACATTTCCTTGGTGACAATATCCGATGTGTCACCAAGTGTTCGTTTAAAAACATCTGAGAATTCGAAAATCGGCGTCGCAACCTCGGAATATCCGTAGCGCTGCGCCGCCTCGCGAGCTGTCTCTTCGATAAAACGATGCTGTTGACGTTCGTCAGGGAGAATGTCGCGAGTCCCGCGAACAGGTTGTAATCCAGCCATCAGGTTCTAACGCTGGCCGGGTTTGCGAGTGAGTAAGGTTTGAGGGTCCATCGGTATGTCGCGGCGCACCGCCCCAACCGGGCCCAACGCAGCGATGGGCTGCCCGTCGACCAGAATATCGATCCCTCCGGCATTACCCGTAGTGAATAAAATACCCGATCGGCCGGGGACCTTATAGGTCTCACCGGTTCGCAACAGCCTTGAGAGCAACCGTTTTCCATCGGCATCCCGTAATTCGACCCAGGAGGTAATCGTCGCCCGTAAAACAATCCGACTATCCAATTTTTGTTGTGGCGGAACCGCAGCGACTTGAGGCGCTGTTGGCTTTGGCGGCTGAGTAGCCTCAACCTTTTCCGATACTGGCGCGACAACCTTTTCAACTGGTACTTCTAAAGTCCCGACTTGAGGCGAACTAGCGGCAACCACCGGCGCTTCATTTGCCGGTGTAGAGATAACGGGCTGGTCCTGACCGCTTTCCGCTCCTGGTGTTTTTTCGACTGCGACAGCAACATTATTAGCCGGGGCAGGCGTTGGAGAAACAACAATTGCCTTAGGTTGAACTGCCTTAATTGGCTTTTTAACCTCGGCGGTTTCGACCTTCTTTTTTAAACCAGTTTCTAGCGTCGGCGGTGGTTGAGTAACAGTAGCAACCGTCGGTGGTTCAGCCGCTGGGACCGGATCGACCGTTACCGGTTTGGCTGACGCTGTTTCCGTTGCGTTCGTCACCGGCGGCTTTGTCGCCGGTTCGGTCGCTGAAGACTTCATCGCGTTGGGAGAGGCTGGTTGTACGGCTGATTTGTCCCCTAACCCTACCGCTTCGGAAATACGTTTCGGAATTGCTGACACGACTTCTGTCGGGCTCTGACCATGAACGGTGAGATAATACCAGCCACCGTAGGCAGCAGCAGCCAACACTGCCGCTACCAACAATATAAAGCCTGTCGGCAATCGAGCCTCGGACATCGGCGATGGCGGTACCAAGGCCGCCTGGGCGGGGATATTGCCCGTCGCCGAGCGATAGCGCCGCATCACCTCATCTAGCTCAAGACCAAGATAATCTGCATACGCCCGAACGAACCCTGCCGCGTAGGTTGGCCCAGGCAAATCGTCAAACCGACCGTCTTCTATTGCCTGCAAATAAACCTGGCGAATCCTCAGCGCGTTGGCCACATCGGATAGTTCACGATTATGCGCTTGCCGCATTTCGCGCATCGCTGCACCAAACTCCACCGACGTCGTATCGGCGGGGGGCAATTCAGGTCCTGTCACAGTCCCAGACTCTGCCAATGCTTTACTCTCAATTCCTGCTTGAATACCACTAATTCAACGCGTGGTATGCGCCGTTAGTAACAGAATTCATCTTTCAAAATCAACGGTTTCTTGACCCGCCCTTAAACTAGCCTGGCGTGATAGCAATATTATGGTCACGAGCATAGGCAACGAGTTTCTGCCGAACACTGTGATCGGGCAGGTCAACGAGACTATCAACGTAATTCGACAATGCTGCCGCATCGACTGTTCGTAACATCGCCCGTACAGCACCAATCCTAACCGGTGCCATTGAAATCGTCCGGAATCCAAGTCCGATCAATGTCATCGCCTCAACAGGACTCCCGGCCATTTCACCACATAACGAAATTTCGACATCTGCCTCCTGAGCCATTTTCACCAGGTGGCGCAGCATCGATAAAAGACTGGGTGACAAAACATCGTACCGATTAGCTACCTTGGGGTTCCCACGATCACTCGCAAACAGGAACTGAAACAGGTCATTGCTGCCGACAGATATAAAATCGACCCGTTTTAACAATGAGGGAAGCTGCCACATTAGACCTGGCACTTCCAACATCACCCCGACCCGCAATTTTCCAGGGGCAACACCACCGCGCTGTTTTTCGCGACGAATTTCAATTTCCAGAATTTCTTTCGCTGCCTCAAACTCTGCGACTTCCGCCACCATTGGGAACATGATCGAAAGGTCGCGGCCATTTGCAGCCCGGATCAATGCCCGTAATTGCTGACGCAGCATCGATGGCCGATCAAGCGCAACGCGAACAGCTCGCCAGCCCATATTTGGATTTTCTTCCGCAACATCGTGGAAATAGGGCAGCTGCTTATCACCGCCAATATCCAAGGTGCGGAACATGACTGGCTTGCCATCAGCTATTTCATAAACACTTCTATAAAGCTCGGTTTGCCCTTGAACACCCGGAAACTCGGCCCGCACCATGAAGGGAATTTCCGTGCGATACAGCCCGATGCCATCGGCACCGGTATCCTTAAGCTGTTGTACATCGATTAAGAGGCCAGCATTCAAGTTGAGTGAGATGCGTTGACCATCGAGCATGACAGGATCTTCCTCGCGCAAAGCAGCATATAGACGTTGCCGTTCGGTCTTCGCCTGGATGGTATCGGCCACCATCTGCTGAATATCTTCACCAGGTCGGACAAATACCTGACCATTGTCACCATCGACGATGACTGGGTCATGCGGATCAATACGCGCGAGAAGATCCTTTATCCGACCAACTACCGGGATGTCGAGGGCACGGGCGACAATCGCGACATGCGCTGTGGCTGAGCCCTCTTCAAGAAGCAATGCCCGCAACCGGTGGGGTTCATAATCAAGTAGTTCCGCTGGCCCCATATTCACCGCCAGCAAAACAACATCATCAGGTAACGCCGCATCACCCGCAGCCGTTAAGGGTGATCCACTTAAATGCTGTAATAGTCGGCGAGCGAGATCGTCAAAATCATGCATCCGTTCTCTGATATACGGGTCTTTCGCCATATTCATTCGAATGCGAATATCGTCCTGGACCTTCTGAACGGATGCTTCCGCTGTCAGACCGCTGGCAATCGCTTCGCGCAACCGCCGCAACCAGCCAGCGTCACGGGCCAGCAGATGATAGGTCTCCAAGATTTCCCGATGTTCACCGCGTTCCGAAAGCTCCGATGCAGAAAATAAGTCTTTGATGGCGTCCTGCATTTCGCTAAGCGCTGCATTTAGCCGTTTCTCCTCGGTGTCCGGATCATCTGCAAACATCGCAGGAATTTCTACACGGGGCTGGTGCAGCACCGCTTCACCCACTGCAATACCGGAATTGATCCGAATCCCGGTCATACGCAACGGCAGGATCGCGTTACCTTCTGCAGTGATTTGTTCACTGGGACCCACGAGATCGCCGCCGGCAATAAGCTCAGCCAGCACAACGACAATCATTTCCAGTGCCTCAATTTCCTCTTCGGAATATTCACGCTTGGCCTTGTTCTGGATCGCGAGAACACCGCGCACCCGACCACCGCGGAGGATGGGCACCCCTAAAAACGAGTTATAAATCTCCTCACCGGTTTCTGGCCGGTAGGCAAATTTTGGATGCGCTTGCGCGTCAGCGAGATTCAAAACTCTGGCATGGGCCGCAATATCGCCGATCAGCCCCTCATCAACGCGGAGACGCGTTTTATGAACCGCAGACTGGTTGAGTCCTTGAGTCGCGAACAGTTCCAGCACTTCACCGGCGCGCTGGACATAGACGGTGCAAACCTCCGCCACCATTTCGGAAGCGATGACTTTGACGAGCTCATCCAGGCGTTCCTGTGCCGTTCCATGGCCGGACATCACGCCCTGAACACGCCGAAGAAGCGGTCGTATCGCTGTGCTAACCGTTTGCGCCATTTCCCGTCGCTGTCTCGTCGCCACCAGGGCGACGCATTTCCTACGCGGCGTCTAAGCCGTACGCAGTGTGCAAAGCCCGCAAAGCGAGCTCGGTATAATCTTCAGACACCAAAACACTGACTTTGATTTCGGATGTCGAGATCACCTGAATATTGATGCCCTTTTCGGCGAGAGCCGTAAACATGCGCTGTGCCACACCAGCGTGGCTACGCATGCCAACGCCGATAACCGAAATCTTCACAACATTTGAATCCGACAGCAGCCGTTCATAGCCAAGCGACTCCTTATTCGATTCCAGGATCGCCATAGCCCGTTCAAAATCTTCTTTAACAACAGTAAAGGTCATATCCGTTGCCTTACCGTCCTCAGAAACATTCTGGACGATCATATCGACATTGACGCTGGCATCTGACAGCGGACCGAAAATCGCTGCGGCGACGCCTGGCTGGTCCGCGACGCGAACCAATGTGATTTTTGCTTCGTCCTTGCTATAGGCGATGCCACTCACAACTTCCTGTTCCACGATTTCACCCTCATCTACAACCAACGTTCCTTCGGCGTCTGAAAAAGACGACCGGACCTGAACCCGGACTTTATGGTTCATTGCCAACTCAACGGATCGAGTCTGTAACACTTTGGCACCGAGCGATGCCATCTCCAGCATTTCTTCGTAAGTAATCCGGTCCAGCTTGCGTGCCTTGCCGACAATCCTTGGATCGGTGGTATAAACCCCGTCGACATCTGTAAAGATATCACATCGGTCCGCATTTAGCGCTGCCGCGAGCGCCACAGCGGACGTATCTGAACCACCCCGACCCAATGTCGTAATTCTGTTATCAGAGGCAATCCCCTGAAAACCGGCAACGACGGCAACCTGCCCGGAAGAAAGTCGTTCTGACAAGGTCTCCGTTTCAATTTCTACGATGCGCGCCTTACCATGCGCCTCATCTGTTTTGAGCGGAATCTGCCAACCCAGCCAGGATCGTGCATCGACACCAATCGTCTGCAAACATAAAGCGAGAAGCCCCGCTGTAATTTGCTCACCCGCCGCAACCACCGTGTCGTATTCTCTGGCGTCATGCAAAGGCGCAGCCTGAACCGTCCAGTCAACTAGCTGGTTTGTTGTTCCCGACATAGCGGAAACCACTACGGCAACTTCACTACCCTGATCGACCTCGGCCTTGACCCGCTGGGCCACCGCCTTGATACGGTCGATATCAGCAACCGAAGTGCCACCAAATTTCTGGACAACCCGTGTCATCTCGAAATCCACCTGAAAAACGCCTGTATCCGGTTCCAGCCTGTTATGCCGGTCCGGGAAACAGCAATTATGTCTTGATCCTGCGTGCAGCGGGCGTTTTCTTACTCTATATCTTCGTTAAGTGGCAAGTAATTCAGGGCCCGCGATAAATCAGGGTACGCGAAAGAAAAATGACGACAGCCGGAAATAAACGTGAAAATACCGTCGATTCCGCGGAAATCGCGCGGTTTTCTGAGCTTGCGGATGCCTGGTGGGATCCAGAAGGGGATTTCAGGCCGTTACATCGTTTCAATCCGGTACGGCTTGGTTATATCCGCGACCAGATCTGTGACCATTTTGACCGCGACAAGCTTAGTCTGAAGCCATTGGCAGGCCTTACGGCGCTCGATGTTGGCTGCGGTGGTGGGCTGGTCACAGAACCAATTACCAGGATGGGGGCCACAGCCGCGGCAATCGATGCTTCTGAAAGGAATATTGGTGTCGCCAGCCTCCACGCCGAGCAGAGTGGTCTCAGGATTGATTACCGCGCAACCGCCGCAGAGACATTGGCAGCAGAAAACAAACAATTTGATATCGTTTTAGCGCTAGAGATCATCGAACATGTCGCGGATGCCGATTTATTTATGGCGTCCTGTGTCGCTCTCACCAAACCAGGCGGATTGCTGATCGTGGCGACGTTAAACCGCACGGCCAGGTCTTATGCCTTGGCAATTGTCGGCGCAGAATATGTATTGCGCTGGGTGCCACGCGGGACCCATCAATGGAACAAATTCGTAAAACCATCTGAACTCGCACAATCCATAACGGGCAATGATGCCGAGGTCATTGATATGACCGGCATAACTTACAACCCTTTGAAGGATGATTGGCGTCTCTCAAAAGACGTCGCCGTCAACTATATGCTTTGCGCAACCAAGCCATAGGGGATTCATGATGATTCTCGAGCATTTTAAATTGCTGGCTGACTACAACCGATGGGCAAATGGGCTGCTTTATGGTGCCGTCGCGACAATCAGTGACGAGGATTATTTTGCCGACCGAAAGGCTTTCTTTGGCTCTATACACCGCACCCTCGACCATATTCTTGTCGGGGATCGTATCTGGCTAAAACGCTTTACGGGCGAGGGCGACGCTCCGGATCATCTCGATGCAATCCTGTATAATGACTTTGCATCGCTCCGTGCTGCCCGAAACACGGAAGATGAGCGAATTATCAAAACGATATACAGCTATGACGAAACCAAACTCACCAGCACGTTAAGCTACTCCAATACGGCGGGTGCCGCGTTTCAAACACCGATAGCGCCGCTGCTCGATCATTTCTTTAATCACCAGACCCATCATCGCGGACAGGTTCATGACTTACTGTGCCAGACCGGCATCAAACCGCCACAGCTCGATCTTCTTAGATTAATCAGGGAACGCCCGTAATTGCGCGTTCAGGCGTCGTGCGTTGGTGTCCAGGGAATCTTCTGGACGTCGATGCCTTCTTCTACCAATTCTGCCGCTTCCTCATCGGTGGCTTCGCCGTGAATGCTACGCTCTTCAGTTTCGCCGTAATGGATTTTACGGGCCTCTTCGGGAAACTTGTCACCAACATAGTCGCTGTTTTCCTCGACTTTTTGACGGATTTCCTTGAGGGCTGCCATGTACTTCCCAACCTGCTCTTCCCCTTTGGAAGACAGGTGAACGGCCTTTTCACCCTTTTTCTTGGTGCCGGAAACCGATGGTGCCATCAGCGCTTTATCAACCTTTGTATCATTACAGACCGGGCACACGACTTTCTTGGCCTTGCGCTGTTTGTCAAAGGCCTCACTACTTGGAAACCACGTTTCAAACTCGTGGTCATTGCTGCATTTCAGGTCAAAGACGATCATTTTCCGATAATTCCGACATCAAAATGTTGCAACTGGATTACTATTAGATGATGAGACTGTTTGTTAAATCAAGCGTTAATGATTATCAAGCTGGACATGAACAGCCATCAAACTGAGAGACCGTTGGATTGGATTTCCCGGTTTGCCCCTTTGGTAAAGCCGGGAGGCACCGTTCTAGATCTCGCCTGCGGTAATGGGCGACATACCCGATATTTAGCCGATCTCGGATATCAGGTAACGGCATTGGACCGCAACCTCTCCGCATTCAACGAAACCGAAAATACCGACAACATAGAACTGTTGGAAGCGGATCTTGAAGATGGCAGCCCCTGGCCACTGGGTTCCCGCAAATTTAATGGCATTGTTGTAACCAACTATCTGCACAGGCCCCTCTTTCCCGCCATTATCGATGCACTCGATGAAGACGGTGTCCTGGTCTATGAGACCTTTAGCATTGGCAATGAAGAATATGGACGTCCCTCAAACCCAAATTTTTTACTGAGACCCGGAGAACTTTTATCGGCATGTTCTGGCAAGCTCAGGATAATAGCTTACGAGGAAGGTCTGCTAAAAAACCCGTCGCTAGCCGTCAAACAACGGGTATGCGCGATCAAACGCCTGTTGGATGGTGCGCCCGCTTCACTATAACGATAGCCAATTTGGCGCTGCGCTTAAGGCGTTACGGGCCTGCCGCCTGCAATTTGCGATCAAGCTCACCAGACATTTCAAGCGCCATAAGATCATCTGATCCGCCAATCAACTCCCCATCAAAAAATATCTGGGGGACGGAGGTACGACCTTCTGCTCTTTCCATCATGGCAATGCGAACAGCCGGATCCCCATCCACATCAATTTCAGTGAATTCCACGCCCTTTTTTTTGAGGAGGTTCTTGGCGCGAGCGCAGTAAGGGCAAAAAAGCGATGAATAAACTTCAATTTTGGGCACGAAACACCTGCACGGATCAGAATGAACAACGGCCTACTATATAGGAGCAATGAGGCCACTTGGCGAGACCCGTTATTCAGTCGTTGGTCTAACAACCCGGGCTAACGTTAATACATCGACCGCGCGTGCCCCACCCCGCAACAGCACTTTGGTACAGGCAGATACTGTTGCCCCGGTCGTCAATACGTCATCAACAAGCAGAACTCGACTTTCCGTTAATTGCGCTGATCGGCTTTGACGAATGGCAAATGCCCCAGCAACATTCCGCTCACGGGCTTTGGCACCCAAGCCCCCTTGCGAGGGTGTCGCCCGGGTGCGAACCAGAAGATCAGGCACCGCAACCACAGCTGTGATCTTGGCAAGCGCTTGGGCCAGGAGAGCCGATTGGTTATACCGGCGAGAGATTAACCGGCGTCTATGCAATGGAACCGGAACGATAAGATCAGCATCTGCCAGAAGCTCACTACCGGCTTGCGCCATCATCCCGGCAAAAGCCGGTGCCACATCTGTGCGATCAGAATGCTTAAAAGCGAGGAGAGCCTGTCGGCTGGCGTCATCATAGCGAAACACGGCCCGCGCGCGTTCATAAAGTGGTAGATCTCTATAGCAAGCCGCGCATCGCGCCTCCGCACCGTGATCAAACTCAAAAGGGAAACCGCAGCATTCACAATGCGGGCGCGACAAAAACCGGATATTGGGCCAACAGGAAGCGCATAACGCCCCTTCCCCTTCAACGACCGTGCCGCAGGAAATACAGCGCCGAGGCAATAGCAGATCGGAAACGAAACCCAGACTGCGCGAAAAAGCAGCCGAAACAGGTGACAAGGATGGTTTCCGAACTGATGCCATCAGACCGGGAAATGTGTAAACCGGGCAGTGCCGTCGCGTTCAACCTGTTCGACAAGGCCGGTTTCCCAGCTCAGATATTCCTGCATGTGGAATTCAATATTATCGTCATGATCGTAGGCCTTGTATTGAATATCGTTGTTTTGGTCGGCCATATTTTCAAAGCCTTGCGTCACAGCCTGACCGGCCGCCTGCCAGGCTGCAGTCCCACCGTCGAGGATCCGCACTGGCCGGTCCGTCAGCTCTGCGATATCTGATGCGGCATAGGCGGCAAGAACACCATCGGGTGAGGTACACACCAATAGCCCATCGCCAGAAACGCCTGACAAGGAATTCGCAAGCCGTGAACGCACTGCCCACCAGGCCCCTGGAATATGACCAGCCTTATATTCCAGGCTGGTTGCAAAATCGACGACTGTCGCAGACCCAACCGCAATCGCTGTGTTGACGTCTTCTGGAGAAATCATATCAACTGTATCATCAGCCATGGGCACCATGGGTGCCTGTTGGGCACCAGTCTCGAGCTCGGTATTTTCAAGACCGTCTTTGAGGACAAACACATTCGGCCAGCCCATTTGAACCAGCCAGGATGCCGTCATCGTCGCGCGCACGCCCGTATCATCGATTAACACCAACCGGCTTCGATAGGTTCCAGCCCATTTATCGGTCGCTTGCACCAGTTGCCCGCCTGGCGCAGAAAGCGAGCCAGGAAGATGACCCGCAGCGTACTCGTCGGGATTCCGAACATCGAGCAGGTAAAGAGACTTTGTTTCAGTTTCGTTTTGCCAGCGCCCAAGGGTCGCCCGGTCTATGGTTTGAATACCAAATCTCTTGGCAACCCGTTCGGCGCACGCCAAGGCCTCCCTTAGCCCATTATCGCTCACTGGTAGAAAGTTACGGTCACTGCCCGTTTCAAGATCAAAACCCGCCAGAGCCCATCCCATCGTACCGTTTCGCAACGCCATCACTTTGTTAGTTACCCCGGCATTGATGAGAGATTGCGCCCCGATAATACTGCGGGTCCGACCAGCGCAATTGACCACGACCGTGCGATCAGGGTCGTCGACAATGTCATGCACCCGATAGGCGAGCTCGGCGCCGGGACAATCGATACCGGTTGGAATATTCATTCGGCGATACTCCACCCAGGGACGACTATCAAGCACGACCATGTTTTCGCCCCTGTCCATCATCGCCTTTAATTCTTCGGCGGACACGTTTGGCGTATCGGATTCTATTTCGACCAATTCCCCAAAGGCCTTTGACGGGACATTCACGCCCCGAAAAACTACATTGCCAGCGGCTTCCCATCCCGGCACACCTCCAGCCAGGATGGAAATATCGGTATAGCCCCATCCGCTCAATTTGGCGGCAGCGCGTTCAGCTAGCCCGTCACCACCGTCGCACAAAACCAGCCGAACCGATTTTCGCGGCACCAAGGATAGAATATCCAACTCCAGCCGACTCATAGGCAAACACACTGCAAACAATAGATGTCCGTCGGCTCCAAAAACGCCTTCCTCCCGGACATCGATAAGAGAAAGTTCATCATCATCGAGAAGCCAGCCACGAAGGTCTTCGGGGGATATTTGATTGGTCATGATTAAATAAAAACTCATACAGAAATAAAGTAGGTCGATATTCTAGGCATCCCTTGCCAGACCGACAACCGACCCTGCTTTAAAGCCCCGTTGCGGCATGGCATAGTCAACGCATGCCCCCTACCGAGTCAGAGAACACTGCCGTAATTTTTGACCGCATAGCCGTTCGACGCCAGCGCGAACGCGCAGCTGCGGGATTTGCAGATCATGATTTTCTGTTTCGCGAAGTCGCTGACCGCCTGACTGATCGGCTGGCTGATATACGCCGCAAGTTTTCTCTCGCGATCGATCTCGGTGCCCGAGTAAACCATTTGAACGGCCTCCTTACTCAGAACCCCGCCATCGAAACCATTATCAATATGGGATTCTCTCCTGGCTCGGATAAGCCAAGCTTTATCGCCGATGAAGAATCCCTTCCGCTTGCCCCCGCCTGCGCAGATTTGATCATAAGCAATCTGGTTCTGCATTGGACGAACGACGTCCCTGGCGCGCTGATCCAATGCCGACAATCTCTCAAACCGGATGGATTGTTTATGGCCGCTATTCTCGGCGGCGAAACGCTGAGCGAGTTACGGCAGGTGATGATGGAGGCAGAAACAGAAATCTCTGGCGGCGTTTCGCCACGCGTTTCTCCCTTCGCTGAGCTTTCCGACACCGCAGCATTACTTCAACGCGCTGG
>CALIBP010000027.1 GCA_938048165.1 uncultured Alphaproteobacteria bacterium
CGAACGCGCCTGCAAAGCGCAACTCGATATCACAGCATCGGGTATAGAGTGGAGCTATCCAGATGATGACGCCGAAGCCGTACGCAATAGTCAGATATGGTCAGAGGTGCATTTCGACCATAGCTGGGGTTATTACAGCCGCAAGCTCTCTCAAATAGAATCCCCGAATGGTGGCTCGCCGCAACCAATCTTTGGCCAGCCGTTATAATGAGCTAAAGACAATCCGGTCTTACTGACTTCCGAAATTTTCGATCCCGTTTGAGATGCCATTCACGGCTCATCGCTTCTGAGCGGGTCGCGTAGTGTTCCGCATAGAGCAATATCCAGTGTCGACCGCGCGTCGATCGCGCACCAGTGCCAGCATTATGCGCCGCCAAGCGTTTGTCGAGATCATTGGTCCAGCCGACATAGGTCTGCCAGCCGTGCGACGTCTCACACCCCAAAATATAGACAAAATTCTGCATTCCGGTGGATCATAGCCGCACCGGTGCGAATCCGTGCATTATCGGTTACAATCCCACAAAATAATTCCTGATATCGGGAATACCAACCAAAACAGGGAGAGGCCAATGGCTTTGGAAGGCGAAAAATTCGTCGATGTTGATGGTGTTCGCACCCGCTATGTCGATCGCGGCACGGGAGAGACAATCGTGCTGTTTCATGGTGGTAATTTTGGATCAACCGGTAGTGCCGACGCCATCGACGACTGGGGCAGCACGATCGACGATATTGCCAAATGGGCCCGCGTTGTTGCTATCGACAAGCTAGGACAAGGCTACACAGGTAATCCCAAAAGCGATGACGACTACACCATGGCTGCCGTCGTCGATCACGCCTATCACACCTTACGGATCCTCGGTATAGAGAGCGCTCATCTGGTCGGCCATTCCCGCGGCGGTTATCTGACCTGTCGCCTAACGGTTGACCATCCTGAACTCGCCAAATCCTGCGTCATCGTCAGCAGCAACACCTGTGCACCGGGTACCGGCGGCAACGAAAAAGTCTTCGCCAATAAACCGACACCATCGCTGACGGCAGAAAGTCAGCGCTGGGTGCTAGAAAAATATTCCTATAATGCAGAATGCGTCACGGATGAATGGGTCGAGGCCCTGACGGCCATCGCCCATCAGCAAAGCTACGCGGAAGCCGTCGATAAGATGACGCAGGACGGCTTTCTCTGGACCAAGTTCCTGCCCGGCCTACAAACCGATAAGGAAGAGATGTTTCGTATTCTGCAAACCCGCGGTATCCAACGGCCAGTCCTACAAATCTGGGGGTATAACGATCCCACTGTTTCGCATGCGCAAGCCTATGAGCTGTATCGGATATTGGCCGAAAAGGAACGACGGGCGCGATGGCAGACCCTAAATGAAGCGGGTCATTTCTGTTACCGCGAGCAGCGCAAGCGCTTCAATGAAGTGCTGCACAGCTTTGTCGCCAACGCCTGACAGTCGGAGGAAAGAATGGATTTTTCACAAGCCAAATTTGTTGACGTTGATGGCATCAACACCCGCTATTTCGACAAGGGCGACGGCGATATCGTCGTGCTGTTTCACGGCGGCAATTTCGGATCACCGCATGGTGCTGATTGCGCCGCCGACTGGAATCTGAACTTTGACGGTCTGGCCGAAGAATGTCGGGTTATCGCCGTCGACAAAATCGGCCAGGGTTACACCGACAACCCCGAGACCGACGATGACTATACCATGGCGCGGGTCGTCAAACATGCCTTGAGATTTCTCGAGGTTCTTGACCTCAACGATTGCCATATCGTCGGCCATTCGCGCGGTGCCTATCTGACCTGCCGCATGACACTGGAAGACCCGTCGCGGATTAAATCCAACATAATGGTCGACACCTCGACTCTTGGGCCCGGGCAGGGTCGTAATCATATCGTCTTCGCCGACACGCCCTTGCCTTTCCTGACCCGCGACAGCCAGCGCTGGGTGATGGAGCATTACTCTTACAATCCGAAATGCGTTACCGAAGACTGGCTCGATGAGCTTATGCGCGTCGCAGCCCTGCCAAAGTACGTCGAATCCTGCGAAAAGATGGAGGCTGGCGGTCTCAATAAATCAGTCTTTTTACCCAGCCACGGACGGCAAAAATCCGAGACCTTCAACTGGCTTATGGAACGCGGTACTGGTCGGCCAAATTTTCTGATCTGGGGCCACAATGACCCGACAGCGACCATCGATCAGGGATTTGCCCTGTTTGATATGCTGATCCATAAGGAACCGCGCACCGAGATGCACGTGTTCAACGAATCAGGCCATTTCACCTATCGTGAACACCCGGAAGCGTTTAACCGGCTGGTGCTGGATTACGTTAAAAACCTGCCCTAGGGAATATATTTGGCGTCCTGCAACCAGCGTGTCGTATCGACTTCTATGCCTAGACCGCGTTCTTTAGCGCGCACATAGAGCCGATACGCTACCGCCGCAAATTGCACACCATCGCCGGTGACGGGAAATAAAATCACCTGATCATCGCTGGTACGACCCGGTTTCAAGCCCGCAACGACTTCGCCGAAAAGCGGGATATTATCCCAGTCCACATCACCGGGTTTCCCCCAATTATCACTCTGTCCTTCCGGAATATCTTCCGTGCCACCAATAGCGAACCGGTTCCAGTTGGGGCCGTTGCGATTACTCACGATATAATCCGCACGTTCAAATGTTTTGAACTCAATCTCAGTGGCATCCTTAATCGCCGTAATGAGCATACCGGGTTCAACCCATTCTGTTTTCAAAACAGGGTCAATTGCGTTCGTCGCTGTACAAACAACATCAGCGCCACGCACGGCCTCTTCGGCCGTATCGACCGCCCGAACCTCGATACCCAGCTTCTCGGTATACTCAGCGGCAAAAGCCTCACGATTTTCCTTCGTCGGGCTGTAAATCTTCACCAACTCAAAATCCGCAACCGCGCAATGGCTTTCGATAGCCGAGGTTTGCTGCCAACCCGATCCGATGAGACCCAGAGTTTTTGAATTCTTTTTTGCCAGATATTTGGTGCCGAGTCCTGCCGTTCCGCCGACGCGATATTTTTGCATAAACCCATCATGAACGATTGCCAGCGGTTCTGCCGTTTTCGTGTCATAAAGCTGTACAAAACCGCAAAACATGCCACTTGGCGGTCCGGGCACCCGGACCTCACGCCGCAGCCCATTGATTTCGGGATAATGAATAAAGTCAGAATCCACCCGGTTGGCCGTGACATCCCATTTCGCAATTGCCCCATTGAGGGATGTATAGACATGATGTAATGGTTCTGTGCCGCCCTCGATATGGGACGGATCACGCGGAGTCATGATGCGGAATTTTGGACCATTAATCGCCCGGCCATGACCGAGCTCCGCATGGCCTTGCTCCAGCGCATCCATTACATCTTCAACGGTGAGAATTTCTTCAACAACCGGGTTATCGATAAAGAGCGTCATCGGTCAGCCCGCTCAACTCAATATTGCGCGGGGCCCGGCGGCAGCCCGAGTTGTGAGCGGCCATAGAGCGTCGCCACCGCATCCCAGTTCATACTGATATGTTTAGAGGCCGCATGAATATCACGCCAGGCACGCTGTACACGGTTCTGGCTATGCAGTCCCTGACCACCAACTGACTCAAATAACAAATCGACCGCTTGAACACAGAGTTTAACGGCAAAGGCGATATTGCCCTTGTTGCGGACGCGCTGCGCCTCGGTCAATTCCTGACCCGCCGCCATGATATCCATAATCTCTTTGGTATCCCGCAAGACGAGTGTTTCCGCGGCATTTATACTGGACGAGGCTTCCGCAATACGGAGCTGAATGCTTTGAAACTCAGCAACGTTCTTGGCGGCCCCCATAGCCGCCCCTCGGGTCACGCGATCCCGCATGCCTTCAAGATAATCCTCCAGCGCACCGCGCGCCATGCCGAGAATGGCGGCGCATAGACAATAGGAAATCCCTGCAAAGAACGGGACTTTGAACAGTCCGCTTTGATTGATCGCCGCACCAGGGGGATTACCCGACTGAGCCTCGGCGTGGGTAATGATGCGATAGGCAGGAACAAATATGTCTTCGATCACCAGGTCATTGCTGCCCGTGCCAATGAGCCCGAGAACATCCCAGTTTTTTTCAATGCGATAATCCGATTTTGGGATCAGGGCAAACCCGACCTGGGTTGGTTCGACACCCTCAGCGGGGGCGATCCGTACCCCAAGCAACATCCATTGGGCGACATCCACACCGCTGCAGAACGACCATTTTCCACTCAGCCGGTAACCATCACCATCCGCCATCGCCACGCCAGTTGGTGCATAGGATGAAGCGGCCAGGGCTGTGCGATCACTTCCCCAGACTTCCTCCTGGGCTTCCGGCGCAAACAGGCCGATTTGCCATTGATGCTGCGCTCCCGTTGAAAACACCCAACCTGTTGAACCGCAGCCCGATGCAATCGTCATCGCAACCCGGACAAATTTATCGATACCGTACTCGTATCCACCATATTTCTTCGGTTGCACGACACGATACAAATCGGCTGCCTGAAACGATTCAATCGCTTCCGGCAGGACATGTCCGGCCTTTTCTGTGTCCGCCTGACGGACTCGTAATTCAGGGACCAGCGCCTGCGCGCGAGCAACCAAGGCGTCTGGGGAATTATCTTCAGGAGAAAAAGTCGTTTCGGTATTGGCCTGCATCATCTTCCAGTCTTTTTGGTAAACTTCTTCACATCAGCATAGCGCCCTTGAGCCTACCTCAACAGGCTTTATGCCGGTGCATCCTTAAAGAATATCAGATAGTTTAGGATGCAATGGCGCGTTTGCGCGTGCCCAAGATAACTATATCAAATTCGGGGAGAACCAATCATGAAGCTACTACATTTTGACGATTTCAAACTCGGAGTTCTTAAGGGCAGCACGGTTGTCGATGTTAGCGAGATCGCCAACGAAGTGCCTCATATCGGCGCCCACGACCGTATCAATGGACTGATTGAAAGTTTCGATAAATACCGTGACCGTCTCGAAGCTGCCGCGGCCAGTGGCGATGGCGTTCCGCTCAGCAGCGTTCGCATTCGGCCCCCACTGCCTAAACCAGGTAATATCGACTGCATGGCCGTGAACTATATGGAAGACGGCACCCGCGACGAACCGGCACCGATTAACGCCTTTTTCAAGTCGCCCAATAGTGTCATCGGTGACGGCGACACAATGGTCCTGCCGGATATCCCAGCGACAATTTTTGAGGGCGAAGCGGAAATAGCCCTGATCATGGGTAAACGCGCCAGTAATATTTCAGAGGCCGATGCAATGGATTACGTGTTTGGCTATACCAACTTTATCGATGGCTCAGCGCGCGGATTGCTGCCGCCGGGTAACACCTTTTATCAGATGAAAGGCCGCGAGACCTTCGCTCCAATGGGTCCCTATATCGTTACCAAGGACGAAATTGCCGATCCGCAGAAGCTGCAGGTTCAGCTCAAAAATAACGGCGTGGTCATGCAGAATTTCAACACCGATGATATGGCTCATAAAATTCCACGCTGCATCTCCTGGGTCAGTTCAATCCATACGCTGGAGCCCGGCGACGTTTTGGCAACCGGCACCAACCATCGCGGTCTCAACCCATTTATGGATGGGGACAAGATCGAGCTGGAGATCGAAGGGCTCGGCTGCCTGACCGTCCATATCAAGGACGATCTAAAACGCACCTGGAAACGCGTTACCCGGCTACAACACGCCGAAAGCGGTGGCGAAGGCGTTCAAACTCCGCAAACCGGCGGCAAGTACGCGCCGGGCAGCTAAACAATGGATCTCGGCCTTAAAGGAAAACGCGCACTCGTCATGGGCTCAAGCTATGGCATGGGTAATGGCGTGGCCCGTGGGCTGGCGGCCGAAGGCGTTGACATTATTCTGACCGCCCGCAGCAACGAGATTCTCGAAAAAGAGGCTGCTGATATCGCCAACACCTACGGCGTCAAGGTCGAATCCATTGCCTGCGATTTCGCCAAAGAAGACGAGATAGACCAGCTCATAGATTTTGCTCAGGAAAAAATGGGTGGCATTGATATCCAGTTCAATAATTGCGGCGGCCCGCCACGCCTTTTGCCATCGGAAGTCGATGATCAGACCTGGCATGACTGGTTTGACCTCATCATGATGTCAGCCATTCGCGTGACCAACAACACCCTGCCCGGCATGCGTGAACGGGGCTGGGGACGTATCCTGTCGATGACGTCATCCAACATTTTTCTCGCCGCGACCGAGAACGTTCTCTCAAGTTCTCTTCGCATGTCACTCGTCGGTTGGTCCAAATCGCTGAGCAATGAAGTGGCCAAGGACGGCGTCACCGTAAACTGTCTGGTGCCGGGGCGCATCGAGACCGAGCGTGTCCATCACGGAGACATCGCACGGGCCAAGCGCGCAGGCGTCACCGCCGCCGATATAAAGGCCAAGATGATCGCCGAAGCTCCAATGGGCCGCGATGGGACCGTGCAGGAAATGGCTGATGCCGCGGTCCTCCTGTGTAGTGAACAGGCCCGCTATATCACCGGCTCCGCGATCAAGGTCGATGGCGGTCGTATCCCCACCAGTCTATAGAAATCAGCATGGTTGAAATTTATGTCGATGCCGATGCCTGTCCGGTCAAGGGCGAGGTCGAACGGGTCGCAACGCGGCACCAGCTCAAGATCTATATGGTGTGCGATGGCGGTATCCGCCCGTCGCCGAACCCGCTGCTGCAACTTGTCGTCGTTACACAAGGTGCCGACGCTGCCGATGACTGGATTGCCGACCATATTGGGAAGGCCGATATCTGCATTACCAACGACATTCCCCTCGCCGGGCGCTGCCTGAAACAAGGCGCGTTTGCCCTCAAACCCAATGGCGAAAACTATACCGATGACAGTATCGGTATGGCCCTGGCGACACGCGAGATCATGCAGGGCTTACGCGAAACCGGCGAAATCACCGGCGGGCCACGCCCCTTCAGCAAAGCCGACCGGTCAAAATTCCTCGACCGGCTGGAGGTCACCGTTCAGGCCGCGAAACGCGCCTAATCCCGCTTTACCGCCCCCAAACCAGGACGATAGCTCTTATTGTCGAGGAACTCGGACATGCCTTTTTGCCGTGTACCTTCTTTGTCTGCCGCGCGAAGCGCGCCCTGTTTGGCCCCGAGATATTCGTAAGCCATATTCATATCCATACCCTGTACCGCTTTGACCGCTTGTTTGGTAAAGGCGAGAACAGCAGGACTTTTTTCCAGGAGCTCCCGTGCAAGGGCGAGGGTTTCTTCGCGCAGCTTGTCTGCCGGAACCGCCAGGTTGACGATCCCCATATCGACAGCCTTTTTGCCATCAAATGTCCGTCCGGTCATGGCATAGAACAACGAGTCACGATGCGATGCGAGGTCACGGAAGACCTTGCTGACATTCCCACCGGGCAATATGCCCCAATTCACTTCCGAGAGGCCAAAGGTTGCATCTTCTGCAGCGATCGCAATATCGCATGCCGCCAGCGGCGTAAAAGCGCCGCCGAAGCAATAGCCATTGACCATTGCAATAGAAGGTTTTGCTGACACCATTAAATATTGTGCCCAATGGCGATGCGCCCATTGTGATTTAAACCGCGCTTTCGGGTTGTTGTCGGTCTCACGGAAATATTCCTTGAGATCCATGCCGGCACTCCAGCTGACGCCTTCGCCAGTTAGAACGATCACCTTGGCATCTTCATTGGTCTCAAGCTCGGCCATCACATCTTCCATTTCAAAATGGAGAGTCGGGCTCATCGCGTTGCGTTTTTCAGGACGATTAAACGATACCCAGGCGATGCCCTCATCGTCGATCTCTAGCTTCACACAGCTATATTCTTTTGCGTCACTCATTTCATATTTCTCCCTGATCCGGCCTGCTAAAGCCTTGGCCATTTACTATTTTAATTTACCTCCACGCTCTGATATTGCCGTCCCTGTGTCAACGGGCCGCCATTCAAAATAAATCGCTTCTGTGATCTAATCTTGTAGATTGCAGATTAAATTCGGAGAGCGTCGAGATGAGCCGCAAAAATACGCGGATGTACGGGCCCAATAAGTTCAAGCTGGGTCTGTTCGGCCAGAACTGTTCCGGTGGGTTGAGCATGTCCAAGGTTCCAGAACGCTGGGACGCGAGCTGGGATCATAATCTTGAAGCGGCTCAACTTGCCGATGACGCCGGGCTTGAATTCATCCTGCCAATCGGGCGTTGGCATGGCTATAAGGGCGAGACCGACACGGAAGGTACGACGTTTGAAACGCTAACCTGGGCCTCCGGCCTGCTTGCGGCGACCAAGAATGTCTGTGTGTTTGGCACTGTCCATGTTGGCTTCCTCAGCCCGATATTTGCCGCAAAGCAGATGGTAACGGCGGATCATATCGGCAAAGGCCGGTTCGGGCTCAATATGGTGTCGGGCTGGAATGCCGGCGAACACGCCATGTTTGGCGTCGATCTGCGCCCACAGGAGGAACGCTACGATTTCACCGAGGAATGGGTGACCATTCTCAAACGGGTCTGGTCAGAAGAAGAGCCATTTGATTTCAAGGGAAAGTATTTTGATCTCGAAGGCGTACTACTCAAACCGAAACCATGGGGCAACGACCGGCCGATGCTGGTCAGCGCCGGAAATTCCCCGGCGGGCAAAGCCTTCGCCGCCCGCCATGCCGATTGCCTGTTTACCTCAATCATGGAGTTCGAGGATTTTGGACCCAGTATTGCCGCGTTGCGCGCTGCCTCAGAAGCGGAAAATGTTGGTGTCTATGCCAGCGGGCACATGGTGACAAAACCGACCACCAAGGAAGCCGAGGAATATTACCATTATCTGGTTTATGAGATGGGCGATTGGGAAGCCGGTGAACATGCTGTCGCCATCCGAACCAAGGGTCGTGACACACCGCTCAAACAGCTAACAACGCTCACTGAGCGTATGATCAGCGGTGTTGGGACTTACCCGATTGTCGGGAGCTATGACGACGTCGTCGAACAATATCGCACGATGAGCGAATGTGGTCTCGACGGCATCGCCATCGGGCTGGTTAATTACATCAGCGACTTTCCGGTTCTGCGGGACGAAATTCTGCCCCGCATGGAACGGTTGGGCCTACGATTACCAGTCAGCGAATATTAAAGACCAGCTTGCCGCGAAAATGCCGTGACTGGCTGAGCTTCTGCGCCTCAATCGTTTCATCGAGAGAGAATAATTTCACTGCGGGTACCGTCACCGCACCCGCTTCGATCAGCTCAACAACCCGCTCGAGATGTGGCCGATCCCGATAAACGTTTGGGCGCAAAGAGGTGAAATCACCTGACGGCGCCTCCAGACCATTGGCGCCCGAAGCGATAAAAGCAGCGCGACCGCCTGGTTTCAGGACATCAAACGCCGCCTTGGCGACATCGCCACCAACAGTATCAAACACCACATCACAGTCGGAAACGACCTCCCGGAAATCCTGTGCGTTGTAATCAATCACCTCATCTGCGCCGAGACCTTTGACGTAATCGATATTGCCTGCGCTTGTCGTGCTGATCACATAAGCACCAATATGTTTGGCGAGCTGAATCGCAAAGCCGGCCACGCCGCCCGCACCACCCTGAATGAGAATCTTTTCACCGGCTTTGAGGTTGAGCGTATCTTCAATTGAGATCACCGCAGTCAGACCGATCAGCGCCAACGCCGCGACATCGATATGCGATGTACCAGTCGGTTTAAGCGCACACAGCGCCGCCTTCATCGCGATCTTTTCGCAGTAAGTCCCTTCCTGCCCGACATCGCAGACACCAAATACTTCATCGCCAATCCCAAAGTCGGAAACACTTTCACCCACTTCGCAAACGGTGCCGGAAAAATCGCGTCCCAAGACATAGGGAAAGTAAGGGACTTGTTTATACGCGCCCTCGCGGACTTTCCAATCGGCACCATTCACAGACGCCGCATGGATATCGATAACAATCTCGCCAGCACTGGCGACGGGATCAGGCAGTTCGCCGATCTTGATAACCTCAGGTCCGCCATGTTCTTCGAAATATGCCGCTTTCATTGTGCTGTCCTATTCTTGAAATATAGTAAGGGATTATTTACGAGAATTTTTCCGACGGGGCCAGAAACGTCTTCGACATCATCTCCGGTGTGTTGGCCATCCATAGACGGAAAAGATGGCGACGGCGCTCTATTTCGGGATACTCCTCATAATCATAACGCGCATGCAAAACAGCATGGTTATTGACGACCAACAGGTCGCCCGCTTGGAGATCAAACTCATGAGCCACGCCGGGCGTTTCGGCGACCCGTTGCAGCTCCTCACGGGCATCGTCCTCAACAGCGTTGTAGTCGAAATCACCATGATCGAGAGCGCGCTGGACGACCTGTGAGATATAATAGCCTTCAACCTTATCGCCCTTACGGGTAAAGACCGGCACGCGTTTAGCCGAAATCGTCACTGCTTTGTTCACGTTATCGTCTGATTGCGACATGTAGTAATAGCCATCATACAAGGCCTCGAGATAATCCGGTTTGGTCTCGCCAATCATATTGTGCAATGTCCCGGCGCTGACGAGACGACTGGTGCCGTCACTCTTGGCCGGTCGCAAACAAAACAGCGCAAAGACATCTGTGGTGTCTGTATGAAAATCGAGCTCACCGCCGCGATGATTGGTTCGCAGCTGCTTGCGTTGCACGACATGATCAAGCTCTGGTTTGGGAGCAGATTTTTGGTCACTGATATCCATCACATGATTGATCCAGTCACCCTGACGGCTTTGCGGGATGCCAGTCCCAAAATAAGAACAAAGCCCCCAGCTGATAATCTTGTTTTCATCTTCGCTATATTGATTAACCGGGACACCACGAATGACCGCGAAACCGCGCCCACTTTCAAGCTCTTCCGCCAGCGCCTCGAGTTGCTTACCGAGGCCAGGCAGAGGAAATTCTTTCGAGGTAATTTGATGAACCGGCAGGCCAGTCCTCTTCGCCTGGTTCAATGCGGTATCGATCTCACTTAAATCACCAGAAGACAGCGAGGTGATCCACGCGTCATCATTGACGAAGTCAGCGCCCTTCCAGACAGTCGGCCCATTTGCCGGTTCGATCTTGGTAGACATTAGCCATCTCCTTAAATCACGCTATAAGCGGATTTCCCCGAGATAAACGCTTTCACCTAATTCGGCGGTTACAGTTTTCTTGTCGTGACCATCAGCGGCAATCTCAATCGTATAGCTGCCGCTGTCATCGTCCAACTTATCAAACTTAAAGTCGCCATATATATCCGTGACGGCTTTGGCGACTTCGTTCCCGTCTTTCAACAACGTCACCGCAGCGCCTTCGACGCAATCGACGATGCCATCAGCCTCTGCGGAAACGCTACCACCGATAAAGGATTTGGAATAACGCCATAGATTGCGATACCAGACACGCGGCTTGGTCCCGAGCTCTGGCTGGATAACCTCAAGACCTTCTTCTTCCGCCATCTTCGCCATCGCGGCGTCATCCTGTTTGATCGCTTTCATCGCACCGGTTGGACAGGATTGCTCGCCTCGGGTCTGCTGCCAGCCCTGATCCAGAAGATGTGCATCGAACGTCCAGATTTGCGGTAATTCCAGCTCTTCGTTCCACCAGATATGACCATAGGGACAGGCATCAACCAGATCCTTGCGACCTTTCGCCTTCTCCGGGTCGATCAGCACAATACCGTCCGCACGCTTTGTAATCGAACCATCATCACCCGCCGCCTTCCTGCAGGGCGCATCGTCGCAGTGGTTACACATAGTCGGGACATAGGCGATATCCATAAACGGGACCTGCCCCCGTTCCTTTTGCTTGATGTCGATCCAGCGATGACCATGTTTGGGCATCGGTGCCGAATAGCCGGGCCAGTCATTGTCGATATATTCATCCATCGCCGCCAGGGTGCAGTTATTGCAGTTAGTGCATTCGGCTACATCGACGATCAGGTTCCATTTAGACATTTTCTTCTCCCAATCCTTACTCAGCCGCCGCGACACCTTGAGGATGTCCGTCGATAAATGCCGCCGACATAAATTCTGTATTACCATCCCAGATCGCCACTTCGACCAGCGCATTGGCACCCGCCAATGAATGGGTGGTTTTGGTTTGTGTTTTGTCTGGAGTCAGAAGATTAAGACAACCGCCCCGATCCACTGACTTGCCAGGTTCCCCCATCGGCTCATACATCGCCGACGACTCGTAACCATGGCAAACGCCACGAGGCAGTCTTGCAGTCGGCAAGGCAGCACAGATCACACAACCCCGGTCATTATAGACTTTCACCAGATCGTTCTTCTTGATCCCGCGTTCCGCCGCATCATCGGCATTGAGACGCATTACCCAGTAATACCACCCATCAATCAGCACCCGATGATCCGGGATGTTGAGCAGGAAGCTATCCTTGCCATCACCCTGGGTATGGAAACTGTATTTCGAATGCGGCGTCAGCATCTGCAGCGGATATTTCTCGAACATCTCGCCGCTATGCGGGCCTTCCCAGGCCGGCTCATACTTCACAATCGGCGGCCGCTCGGGATCGACAAACCGTTTAAGGCTGTTGCACTCAAACTCCAGCTTGCCAGATTGCGTCTGCAACCCTTTAAGATATTCCTCCGTGTAATCAGACGGCAAAGGCTGCGGCTCAGGAACATCTTTCTTGCGCCCTTCCCAGAACCAGCGAAAGGATACTGGCGCGCGGAATTCTTCTTTTTCGCTCGGCACCACGAAATAGCCCTTCTTGATAAACTTCTTCCAGGTGATCTGCGTCGGCAGGTCAGATGCATCAAACTGGCGCTTCACCCAGTCGATCTCGTTGATGCCTTCGGAGAAATAATTCGACAGGCCGAGCTTTTTGGAAATTTCGTTAAAGATCCAGAAATCGGATTTAGACTCACCGAGCGGCTTGATCGCCGGCGCCTGGAATACAATCACCCGGTGATTGAGCTGCTGCTGGCCGTGATGACCATAACCGCCAAGACCGGCCCATTCACTGATATCGGGTCGTTCGAAATTAGTACAGGCAGGCAGGATGATATCGGCGAACTTGGCTTCACCTTCATCCCAGATCGACTGATTGACCACGAACTCGATATTTTCCGATTGGTACATTCTTACCCAGCGGTTGGTGTTGTTCATGGTTCCTAGAATAGAGCCGCCATATTTATACAGCATACGGACCGGCGCATGGCCCGGCGCGGGATAGGTCATCTTGCCAAACTGATGCTCGATTGATTTACCGATCCAGGGCTGACCCTCCGTCTTTCCGTTCAGAATGGCTTCCGGCATTTTAATCCGCGGAATTTTCTGGAAGGAAGCGTTCATCGTCGGCAGTTGCGGCATCCGCTGATAAAGCTCAACCGGCATCGAGGTATTTTCAAGATCACCCGACATGCCGCCATCGGCATAGCCCGGGAAATAGAAGTTGAAGTCTACCGGGCAGCCCCATTGCAGATTGCCCATATTGACGCCCGGCTTGCCAAGGCCCTGCATCGCAACAAGACAGACCATGACCCGCGCCCACTGAATACCGGTCTGGTTACGACAGGCACCACCGTGACCATTGCCCCAGCCACCCGGCGCGAGATAGACACGCTTCTTGCCCCAATCCCGGGCGAGTGCACGGACGTCCTTGGCGGGCACACCGGTTTCAGCTTCCTGCCATTCGGGTGTCTTTGGAATGCCGTCTTCATCACCAACCAGATAGGCCTTCCACACATCGAACCCTTCGGTGTGGGTTTCGACATAATCCTTGTCGTAGAGGCCTTCCTGTATCCACACATAGGCAATTGCCATGGCCATCGCGACCGACGTCGTCGGCTTCGGCGCGAACCATTTGCCGGGCAGGAACTGCGCCGAGGCGTTGTAGTAGGGATCGACGTGGACAACGTCGATGCCAAGATCAGGATTCTTCAACCATTGCCGCCGGACGGTGCCTTCCTGGGCACCGTAGGAACCGCTCGTGGTCTCCGGATCCGCGGACCAGAACACCACCAGATCGCAATTCTGCAAACAGTCTTCAACGGTGCCATAGGTTTCAGACTGACCAACCCGCAGGCTGTGGCCCCAGTGATGGACCGCGCCCCAATACCATCCTTCCCAACTATCGGGGTTATGATGCAGATGGGTCATGCCAACCGCGTTTCGGAACCTGTAGAGCGCGCTCAGGTAATACCCAATATTGCCCCAGGTGTGATGCGAACCATGAGAGTTGGCAATCGAGCCCGGGCCATGGACGCGCTTTTGGCGTTTGATCTCCGTTGCGACGATATCAATTGCCTCGTCCCAAGAAATCCGTTCATAGCCGGAAATGCCACGATTCTGTGTGTTTCGTTCACTATTGGGATCGAAATCCACACGTTTCATGGGATAGAGCAGCCGATCCGGTGAATGCACGATGGATTTGGCGTTCTGGCCATGCGGCGCCAAAGTCGTCTTGCGCGGCGGGGTAAACTCCATGCCCCGCGCCTTAATCGTCCA
>CALIBP010000028.1 GCA_938048165.1 uncultured Alphaproteobacteria bacterium
TATCTTGGGGTGGTTCAGGATGTTGGCGAGGGCGCAAGAGTGAATGGCGCTTTCACGAATTACGGAGATGCCAAGATCGTCATTCCACAATTCAGGCTGGGAAGCCTGAAGGATTCCTTGAGAGCTGTTGGCCGAGCTGAATATGAACAGATTTCGGCTTTGTCTGATCCCTCTCGAACAGAGACGCGAGCCGATCAAACCGTCCAGACAGCATCTGTTCTGCCGGCAACGGGCACCGCAATCCCTGCCTCGCCAGTCAATAGCCCGGCTCAGCAAATCACGCCCAAGCCCGCGCAAACATCCTCTCCGACTCCGACCCCTTTGCCTGTCATTTCCATAACCAGCACTTCATCGGCAGGCCCGCAAGGTGTTCTCGAGGGGAGTGTTTCCGATGCCGCCAACATCGCTGAATTGCGGGTTGATGGGCGCGTTACGCCGGTTGGCAACGATGGCAGTTTCTCCGTCAAAACCTTCGTGCCGATTGGCGGTGCTGATGTCATGTTGGAAGCATTCAATCTGGCCGGGCTTTCAACCACCAGAACGGTCAGGCTGGAACGATCAGACAATCGCAGGACCGCGCTGTCCTTTGACCAACTCAACCCATTGAAACGTAAAGCCGCCAAGAACTCCGATGCGATCGCCCTCATCATCGGTGTGGCCAATTATGCCGGTGCTGCGGCGCCGGCCATCTACGCGGATACAGATGCGCAGGTCTTTCATGACTACGCAGCGGAGAAACTGGGCGTCCCCACTGATCGTATCGAGATGCTGATCAATGATGCCGCAGATGAAAAGGGCATGTTGCTAGCGGTCAAGCGGTGGTTGACACGTGTCGCAAAGGCCGGGAAGTCGGATGTTTATGTATTTTTTGCCGGCCATGGGCTTGCCACCGATGATGGCGAGGACATGTATCTTCTTCCCTATGATGGCACGCCCGAATTACTCGAAAAGACCGCCATTCTCCGTGATGAATTGTTCCAGGATATTGCCTCAGCAAACCCACGCAGTGTGACCGTCTTCCTCGACACGTGCTATTCTGGCGCGACACGTGGTTCAGAAATGCTGATTGCCAGCCGCCCCATTGCGATACGGGCAAAGGAAAAGCCCGTTCCGGATGGCTTCACGCTGATGACCGCGGCAGCTGGCGACGAGACCGCAAAGCCTCTGGAAGAGGTCAAGCATGGCATGTTCAGCTACTTTCTGATGAAGGGGCTGGAAGGTGACGCGGACCGCGATGGTGACAATCAGATCACCACTGGTGAATTGCATGCCTATGTGCAGCAGAATGTCATGCAGCAATCATCGGGGAGCCAGACACCCACGATAGCAGGAGAAGTGGACCGAGTATTGGTTCGTTTCCAGTGATCCGTCCCCGCCTCCGATCCCGGCTGTATGATCGCATGGTCATACGGTGATACCCATCATCGCCCCTGCAGCGCGCGCCGGACACGGTTTTGATGTCAAAGGCAGTGTCAGCGAGACAGCCAGTGCCTGTACCGGGGTGCGGCGTTCATGTGTAGATGGTCTTTAAAGCGGTGTCGGAATGACAACGCTGGATTTTATGGCCAACCGACTATGCGGCAACCACACCATATGCGCGTGAGAAGGTTGTTTTTGAGAGCCATGCACTTACTGCCGTCCGGCTTGTCCAGCGGAACAAACGCGCCCCGTTCCAACAACCGGAATGTTACGGGCTTTCAAAAACATAGGATGCCAGCTTGATCATACCCGATTCCGGTGTTTGTCCGTTCCACTGGGTCAGGTACATGCTTGCTTCCCCCGCGAAAAAATTATCAACGAAGACACCCTTCATCTGCCATCTCAAATTTATGGTGTTGCCTTCGTGCCGTCGACCACTTTCTGTGAAGTACCCTTTCAATTTTCCTGTTTTTTCGTCGATTTTCAGTTTGAACTTTGTCTTCCCTTTCACAAAATCATCATCGGAGTACTGAACATCAACAATTCTGTTGTCTTCAATGATGAAAATGAATTCGCCAGTGTTCCCTTTCTTCTCACCGGTATCCGGATTTGCGAATGTCACCTGATAAAAGCCAGCATAAGCCCCATCATCCACTGCAAGTGCCGACGAAACCGGGAACAAAAAAGTGCCCAGAGCGACTATCATTTTAAGGGCCGAAATAATATTATCTCTGATCATGTTTAGTCTCCATAAAATCGGAACACGTTTAGGTTGCATGCGGATGCCACCATCGATATGGGCTGCCGTTATGCCCTTTGCAACCTGCCTGTTTTTTGCAGCAACCTTGTCAGTAGCAACCTTGTCAGTTGTGGCTGCCAATACATTCTCCGGATCGGGTTCCAGCCTGATCAACCCCGACTCAAAATCCGATGAGGCTGTATGTAAATTCGCCGCGGCGCTGCCGGCATGGCGAGCCGAGGTGTTGCGTCGCCAGTTGAAATGCGCCGAAGATGGCAGCCTGATCTCATCACCCCCCAGCACACCGGCACAGGCAACATTGGAAGCTGAAGCATCAGCCCCACCGAAGAAGAACCTTGAAATTGCAGGGCCATCCGCTCCTTCCACAGCCTCCGATGAAAAGAAAGAGACAGCGCCAGCCGCAGAACCCGAAATACGGGTGTCGGAGAATATGGGAGATGAGGCAAAAGATGATGATACGACGCTCACAAGCCTTGCCAGCAATCTTGATGATTCACCGCTATGCCGGATGGCAAAGGACAAGTCTGGAGAATGGCGTCAAAGTGCCGCCTTTTCTGCATTTGTTGACGAGGCTTTGCGACGCGGGATCAGCTGTGGCAACAAGATTGGAGCAACAGAGAGCACAGAGGTGAACTCAATTGCGGCCAAACCGGATGACAGCGGTCCTTCACCTGTTGCGATCGACGAGAATGTTGTCACAAGCAACCAAAACAGCGATCGGAGCGACCAGCCGATGGATATCGATTCCGAAGATAAGGCTGTCCAGACCGCGGCTGGCACAGGCGCGCAGCCTGACAAGGGCGACGACATCCGGGTTGTTGCTTCCATACCCGAAATTTCTATTCTCAGTGCCAACTCGGTTGGGCCACAAGGCACAATCAAAGGCCGTGTGATTGATATAGCGGGGCTGGCCGAACTTCGTGTTGATGGAAGATTGGTGCCATTCGACAGCGAGGGCGGGTTTGCGGTTCAGACCTATGTTCCAGATGGGGGCATCACGATCCTTGTCGAAGCGGTGAACCGCCTTGGAACAACAAATTCCCGGGATGTCAGACTTGACCGCATGCTCGAGCCTGCCGCGACGGCGATCACCTTCGACCGCCTCAACCCGCTGACCCGCAAAGCCATTTCCAATGAGGACGCACTGGCATTGATAATCGGCGTCGAAACCTATACCGAAACCCCTGTCAATGCGGCATACGCCAATAGTGATGCGCGGGTTTTCGCCGATTACGCGGTCCAGAAACTGGGCATTCCTGAAAACCGTATCAGGACACTTGTTGACGACTCAGCCGACGAAAAGGGGATACTGCTTTCGGTCCAGGACTGGCTTCATCGCGCCAGCAGGCCCGGCAAGTCTGATATTTATATCTTTTTTGCAGGTCATGGTCTGGCATCGGAGGATGGTGAGGATATGTATCTTCTGCCGCATGATGGCTCGCCACGTCTGCTTGATCGGACCGCGCTGTTGCGAAAAGAGCTGTTCCAGGACATCTCCAAAGCCAATCCCCGCTCTGTGACAGCCTTCCTCGACACCTGCTATTCCGGAACAACGCGTGGCACCGGCACATTGATTGCCTCCCGCCCGATTGCCATCCGTGCGCGTGAGCAGGCCATCCCCGAAGGGTTTACAGTCATGACCGCCGCCGGCGGCGACCAGACGGCCAAGCCGCTGGAGGAGGTCAGGCACGGCATGTTCAGCTACTTCCTCATGAAGGGCATGGAAGGCGATGCCGACGCCAACCGCGACAATCAGATCACCGCCGGTGAGCTGCATGCATACGTCCAGCGGAACGTAATCCAGCAATCTTCAGGAAGCCAGACACCCGAACTGCAGGGTGATGCCGACAGGGTGTTGGTGAGGTTCCAGTAACAGGATGGTATCAGTAAATCACGCAGCCATTATCGACCTTTGTCCAGCCTTGCGGGCATGACCTCTTGAAACGGTCAATGCTGTATTCCAGCGACTTGGTCATCAAATCAGCCGCCGGGCCGATTTCCATTTGCAACAGGACAAAATGATACAGCCGGCCCTTGATCGTCATGGTTTCCTCGGAAATCCTTCGATAGCCGCGAATTGGCACCTCATTGGCCGAACTTATGATGCTGGCATTTGCAAACTCCACCGCCCCGTTCACAACATCCGCAAGTTGCCTCTTGGCATCAAGCAGCGCTCTATTCCTTGCCATCGAAAGTCTGGTCGCACTGGCTGTGCCACAGGCTGATACGCGGAAAATGGTATTCTCCGGCGGTACAGCGCACCAATCTGGAATGCGGCCTGCTGAAATGGCCTTTGGCGGCGTGACTTCCTTCGTTGGTACGCTCCTGAGCTCGAGTGATTGTGACGGGCTTTCCGGTTCGGCTGCCTCCTGAACAACCTGTCCATCCTTCTGAACGACACTGCCATCCTTCTTGAAGGTGAGCGCGTCAGCGTGATGCGCGCCAATGCCGGTCAGCAGCAAAAAGCAAGACAGGAAAAGGTAACCGTGACGCATGCTCATTTCCTCACTGATTCATTTCACGATGCGGTAGCTATATCTGGCGATGCGCCAGTTTTCCCGTCCCAATTCATCAAGTCTCTTGAAAAAGTCAGACCGCGCTTCCTTCTCCATCACCTGAAATGGTGTTTTCGATGCCAGAACAATCATGAACTCGTTGCTTTCATCACGAGTCCAGTTTTCCGGCAAAAAAGCCCACCATCGTTCTGCTTGTGTGGCTGGCGGAAGCATGAAGTCCTTAGTAAATTTTGCATCAGCATGCAGGCGGTAGAGATACTCTCGATCAATTTCCGGGTACCATCCAAGAACGTTCACGAAGGCTGGCTGGCTTAACCGGCCAGATAACAAAATCTCTTCGCCAACCTTGAAGACACGGCTGAGCGTATCATCGACCTGCACCACCAATCGTGGGTCATGTTTGCTCCTGAAACCACGAACCGCGACCTCGGCTCTCACCTCGCATACCTGGTTCTGGTTCAGGTCCAGCTTCCTGGTGTTCCGGTCGAGGAGGTCATACTT